>CAZOCA010000008.1:400-16596 GCA_964578105.1 uncultured Pararhizobium sp. | reverse complement strand
GCTTCCACCAGATGGAACACATAGGCAGGCCCACTTCCCGATACGGCTGTCACCGCATTTATGGCTTCTTCGCTGTCAACCCACACGGCCTTGCCAATGGCTTCCAACAATTCGGCAATGAAGTCCTTTTGCGGCGGTGTCATCTCCCGGGATGGAAACAATCCCGTCACCCCACGCCCAACCAAAGCAGGTGTGTTCGGCATGGACCGGATAACCAGCGCCTCATTGCCAAAAGTTTTGGTCAAAGTTGCAATCGTTATGCCTGCGGCGACCGATAGTACAATCATGCCAGTCGCGTCTGATCGGTCTGAAAAACCGGCCAGGCCCGGCAGCACTTTTCCCATCATCTGGGGTTTGACTGCCAGCATCAGCAGACCCGGCGTGGGTACATCATCCGCACTGTCATGAACGACAACGCCCTGACCCTGCAACTCAGCGCGCTGGCTATCGGTGAGACCGGGGTCGATCACATGCACAGCGCCTTCAGCCAATCCTTTGGACAGCCAGCCCTGCAACATCGCACCGCCCATCTTACCGGCGCCAACAAGCACGAGTGGTCGATCCTTATCTATCCCAACGCTCATAGCTGATCAGGCCTCGCCAATGGTTTCAAACAAGGTGCCTGCCAGGGCATCGGGTGCGGATTTCCCTGCCCAGAGAATAAACTGAAAGGCTTGGTAGTAACGCTCGCACGCTTCAACGGAACCGGACAAAAGGGCTTCCAGTTGCTGATGTGTTGGTTCAGCACCGCCTGACAACAGCAAAGATTGGCGAAACATCACCACGCCTTCTTCGGCCCATAAATCAAAATGGCCCATCCACAGCTGCTCATTCACCAGAGCAAGCAGACGAATGATTTCTCCACGATGTTTGTCAGTAACCTTGGCATCAAAGGCACAGGCCAGATGCAGTGCCTCTACCTCTTCCATCCATGAGAAAGAGACATGATAGTCGCACCAGCTACCAACCACAGTAATGGTTATTTCATCTTCACCTGAGCGCTCAAATACCCAATCATTCAATCCAGCTAGTTGCTCAATGAAATCTACAGGGTTTGCATCACGCTCAAGTTCGACGTCGAGCATACTCATGGGAGACTCCCGCTGCTGCCTCGTTACGTAGGGGTCAGAATCAACCCTTGCTCCACTATATAGTGTGGCAAGTATGTGACGATACTATTTATGCGATGGCAGAGCGTTTCCTGTGGACGAATCGGGACAACACCCCGCCCGATTCATGGCTCAGGAAAGGACCGTTTGTCAGGTTGGTTTTTTGGCCGCGGGTTTGCGGCTGGTGGTGCGTTTGGCACTTTTCAGACTGGCGACTTCGTCGCGCAATGCCTGCAAATCGGCCCGCAATGTATCATTTTCATCGCGAGCCATTGCGGCCATATCGCGTACAGCCTCAAACTCTTCCCGCTGCACCAGATCCATATCTGACAGCAGCCGTTCCAACTGACTTTTCACCGCTGTTTCAGCTTCCCGGCGCACGCCTTGGGCAACACCAGCGGCATCAGTAGCCAGTTTTGCGATCTCATCGAGCAGACGACCTGAAGTTCGTGCCATGATATTTATCCTTTGTTGTGCAGCTTATATGCGTCTTTCTGCGTCTAATCTCAAGACTCAGCGACAAAACACCTGACATGATGCAAGCCTCAGATTAGAAGCAATAACAATCGCAACAGTTTTGGTTCATTTGTGTCCACATTCGTTTTGCCCTTCCCGATGATCGATCCGGTCTTGATTGAGTTCGGCCCGCTTGCCATTCGCTGGTATGCCCTTGGCTATATTGCCGGTATCCTCATAGGCTGGTGGTATGCGCGCCGCCTGGTTTCAAACGAACGGCTGTGGGCTCCGGCCCAACCGGCCATGTCCCCCGCAGCTATAGATGACTTCCTGCTTTGGATGACACTTGGTGTCATTTTGGGTGGCCGCATCGGCTATGTGCTGTTTTACAATTTTGACGTCTATCTCAACAATCCATTGGAAGCGTTGAAACTCTGGCAGGGCGGAATGTCCTTCCATGGCGGCTTTATTGGCTCAATTCTGGCAATTATTCTGTTTGCGCGCAGTCGCGGCATACGCCTTTGGTCCTTGCTCGATATTTGTGCCATCTGCACGCCATTCGGATTGTTCTTTGGCCGCTTGGCAAATTTCATCAATGCGGAACTCTGGGGCCGCCCCTCATCTGCACCATGGGCAATGGTGTTCCCAGGTGCCGGCCCGGAACCACGTCACCCCAGCCAATTATATGAAGCCGCGCTGGAGGGGATAATCCTGTTTGCCGTGTTATGGGGCCTGGCGCATCTGTTTCGTGCCTTCAAAAAGCCGGGCCTGATTGCCGGTACGTTTACGGCTGGCTATGGCTTGTCCCGGTTCATCGTAGAGTTTTTTCGCGAACCGGACGCGCATATCGGCTTTCTCAGCGGATGGCTCACCATGGGCATGCTGCTATCCCTGCCAATGATAGCGCTCGGGCTTTGGGGTATCATCGGGTCCCGCAAGAGAACCCTTTAAACGGCGATCACAATGACTGATCTTAAGACCCGCATACTGGAAGACATTGCCCTGACCGGGCCTATGCCCCTGTCGCGCTACATGAACCTGTGTCTGGGGGATCCCGTCTCTGGTTACTACATGACCCGCGATCCATTCGGTCATGGGGGCGATTTCACCACAGCTCCGGAAGTCAGCCAGATGTTTGGCGAACTCGTTGGCGCATGGCTTGTCTCCGCTTGGCAAGCTCTGGGCAGACCATCGCGAACCCGAGTGGCAGAGTTGGGGCCGGGACGCGGCACCTTAATGGCCGATTGTCTACGCAGCCTGGCTCTGGAGCCTGAACTTATGCGTGGTCTGGAAATCGACATGGTGGACATGAGCCGCACACTCATAACCGCCCAGCAGAAAAAACTGGCACTCGCCCCCTGCCCGGTCCGTTGGCACAGCAGCTTGCCCGACAGCGATCTCCCAACCCTGTTGATTGCCAATGAATTCTTTGACGCTCTACCAGTCCATATTCTCGTGAAAACGGAAAAGGGCATCGCAGAACGCCACGTTATTGCGTCACAAGAGGACAAACTTGGTTTCGCTGATCTTCCTACCAAATTGGCAATAAGCCAGAGCCAAATTGCTGCAACACCCTCTGGAACCGTGTTTGAACTATCGCCGGAGCGCAATGATGTTGCCAACAACATCGCAGCCGGGATCGATGCAAATGGCGGTGCCGCTCTCCTGATTGATTATGGCTATGTCCAGCCTAAGACCGGTGCAACCTTTCAGGCCCTCACAAATCACCAAATGGTGGACCCGCTGGAGCAGCCCGGAGAGGCCGACCTTACCGCACTAGTCGATTTCACATCATTGGAAAAATGTTTCAGATCAAGGAGTCTCCACGTGTCCGGCCCGGTCAGCCAGATGGACTTTTTGCTGGATCTGGGACTTCTGGAAAGAGCCGGACAATTGGGCTCAGATCAATCGCAACAGATACAGATCGGCCTTCAGCAGGCTGTGACACGTCTTGTGTCCCCAAATGAAATGGGGACCCTCTTCAAGGTTCTGGCAGCGGCAAGTTTCGATGATCCGATGCCCGGTTTTCAGAAACCATCTTGATTTTACTCTATCAATCCGGTCACCTGTCCTCATGAATCAAACCTTTGTCCCTGCCCCGTTTACAACGCACTCAGCCCTTGAAGGTGGAGGCATTCTGCACGGTTTCTTCGGCCGTCAGGGCGGCATCTCAAAGGGAATTTATGACAATCTGAATTGCGGCGTCGGGTCGGATGATGTGAAGGATCATGTCCTTCACAATCGACAGGTGCTGACACAAACGCTCGTTGGAGAAAACTGGCCACTGATTACGCCCTACCAGATTCACAGTCCTAAATGTCTGAATGTCACCGGCCCTTGGCCAAATGGAGAATCGGAACAATGCGACGCCTTGGCAACGGCGACGCCCGGTATTGTGCTGGCAGTTGGGTCAGCGGATTGCGGTCCGGTCCTGTTTGCCGACGCGGAAAGCCGTGTGGTGGGTGCGGCCCATTCCGGTTGGAAAGGGGCTATTGGCGGCGTATTGGAAAGTACGATTGCACAAATGGAGGCCCTTGGTGCAAAGCGTGAGCGCATCAATGCAGTTCTCGGGCCCACCATTTCGCAAAAGTCTTACGAAGTCGGCGCAGAATTCCGCCAGACCTTCATTCAGCATGCCGCCAGAAATTCAGCCTACTTCGCCGAAGGGGCTAAGAATGGGCACTTTCAATTTGATCTGCCGTCCTACATTGTCGACAGATTAAACGCCTGCGGACTTGCCAAGGCGGAATGGACCGGTCAATGTACCTACCTTGAGGAAACGGCGTTTTTCAGCTATCGCCGCACCACACACCGACAAGAGCCAGATTATGGCCGCCAACTAGCTGCAATTTCAATCACCTGATCAACTGCGAGAAAGCTCATGACCCTGCATTTTTCCCGCGAGGAATATGATCATCGACGCGAGCGTTTGCTGGCCGTCATGGAAGAAAATAATTTAGACGCCATGCTGCTGTTTTCTCAGGAAAGCATGTATTGGCTAACTGGATTTGACTCCTTCGGATTCTGCTTTTTCCAATGCCTGATCGTTCGCTCAAATGGCGACATGTCTTTGCTGACCCGCATGCCGGATCTGCGTCAGGCCCGACACACATCCATCATTGAAGATATCCATGTCTGGATGGATTGGGGTGAAGCCGGGCCGGTCAATCAGTTGCGTGATCTGATGGACAATTTGGATATGCTTGGCGAGAACATCGGAGTGGAATACGACACTCCGGGACTGACGGCATATTATGGCCGTCAGGTAGACGACAAGCTGAAAAGCTTCGGCAATCTCAACGATGCCTCGACCCTCATTCCAGCCCTGCGTGTACAGAAAAGCTTCGCCGAAATTGCCTATATCAGGGAAGCTGCGGAAATGGCTGACAACGCCTTTGAAGCAGGCCTTGCGATCATCAAGCCAGGCGCCAATGACGCCGATATTCTAGCCACCATGCAGGGCTCGGTATTTGCAGCCGGCGGCAGTTATCCTGGCAATGGGTTTATCGTGGGCTCCGGCAAGGATGCATTATTGTGCCGCACCAAATCGGGCCGCCGCACTTTAGAGGAACAGGATCAGGTAACACTCGAATTTGCAGGCGTATCAAAGAACTATCATTGCGCGCTGATGCGAACAGTGGTTGTGGGCGAACCCACGCCCCGACACCTTGAGCTGTTTGACGCGGCCGTAATTGCCTTGAAAGCCTGTGAAGACCAGATGGTGCCAGGCAAGACCTTTGGCGATGTGTTCGAAGCTCATGCCAGCGTTCTGGACGAACGAGGTCTGCATCCCCATCGCATAAACGCCTGCGGATATTCACTGGGCGCGCGTTTCGCACCGTCCTGGATTGACACACCGATGTTCTATCGCAAAAATCCGTTTGTGATCCGCAAAAACATGAGTCTCTTCCTTCATATCATCATAATGGACAGCGAAACTGAAACTGCAATGACCCTGGGGCGCACGTATCTGACAACAGAGACCGTGCCGGAACCATTGTCACGTTTGCCAATTGAACTTGTAACGGTGAAGGGCTAGAGCACATTCCATGAATGTATTGTTTGTGTCATGTCGCGCCTGCCTGATTTTTATCATGTGCGTTTTCCTCAGCGCATGCCTTGGCACGATTGAGGAGAATCTGCAGAAGGCAGAAACAGAGGCACAGGGTGAGGTTTACACGCCCACCGTAGCCTCCGAAGAAGTAGGGCCTATTGATGCCGCCCCGAAAATTCGCGCCTCCGGTCCCGCTTCTTTGCCACGGCTTGGTTTTGCGCCAATTGAGGGCATCCCGAAAAATGTTGAAAACCGCCTGTCTGAAGCGCTGCGGCGCTCGGCATTTCGGCGCAACATGTTTCTGGTACCCAATGGAGATGGCTCGCAAAGCCATCTGGTAAGAGGCTATCTGTCTTTGGCCTCGAATTCCCTGGGAACTGTCATCGTCTACATTTGGGATATAAGCGCCAACAATGGCTCTTCCCCCCACCGTATCAGCGGACAGATCCTGGCGCCCAATGCAACCGCAAACTGGAACAGCATCGGTTCAGAATCACTTGACTTACTGGCTGTGCAGTCAATGGAAGCGATTATCGGATGGCTCAATACTGAGCTGGGCGCGGCCAAAGTGGACAAACGGGATATTGTCCCTTTCCAATAGCAGACCCAAGTCTAAGCAAACTGACTCGGGCCAAACCGGTAAGATCAATTGATATGTCGCTACAGAGCATGTTTTGTTGATCAAATGAGATTGTATCAACAAAACATGCTCTACCAGCTTTACACCGAGCGCCGCAGCTTGTTAGAAGCAGCACCATACGCGATCTTGGCCATGCCTCAGGACTGTTCCCAATGAAACTTATCGCCGGCAATTCCAATCCCGCCCTCGCAAAGTCGGTGGCGGAGTATTTGGACATTCCTCTTGCGCATTGCTCCGTCCGACGTTTCGCTGATCAGGAAATATTCGTTGAGATTCAGGAAAACATACGGGGCGAGGACGTCTTCGTTCTGCAATCCACCAGTTATCCGGCCAATGATCACCTGATGGAATTGCTGATCCTGATGGACGCGGCACGCCGATCCTCAGCCAAGCGCATCACCGCAGTCGTTCCTTATTTTGGCTATGCTCGGCAGGACCGAAAACATGCCGCTCGCACGCCGATTTCAGCGAAGCTGGTGTCCAATCTCATTACCGAGGCGGGCGCTGACCGAGTGCTGACCTTGGATTTGCATGCAGGCCAGATTCAGGGCTTCTTTGATATTCCAACAGACAATCTGTTTTCAGCCCCCCTATTTGCACGCGACATCAAGTCCCGCATGCCTGGCGGCAAAGTCATGGTGGTTTCCCCCGATGTGGGTGGTGTGGTCCGCGCCCGGGCTGTGGCCAAACGTATTGATGCCCCCCTGTCCATCGTCGACAAACGTCGTGACAGCCCCGGCGAATCAGAAGTCATGAACATCATCGGTGATGTAGAAGGCTATGACTGCATTCTGGTCGATGACATCGTGGACTCCGGCGGCACGCTCTGCAATGCCGCTGATGCTCTGCAGGAACAGGGTGCCACTTCGGTTCGCGCCTACATTACTCATGGCGTCTTGTCCGGCGGGGCCGTTGCCAGAGTAACAGCTTCCAAGCTCAAAGAACTCGTGATCACGGACTCCATACAGCCGACCGGCGCCGTGGAATCGGCCTCCAACATTCGGGCAATCCCTATTTCAACGCTGATTGGTGAAGCGATCTCCAGGACAAGTCTGGAAAAATCCGTGTCCAGCCTGTTTGACTGAGCCAATCCTGCAACAGACAGCCACGTCAAACGCCCTATAAAACCCTTGCGTTTCTATAGCCTCTCGCCTAAAAGCCTCTCCACGCGGTCACACCCTTGGAGGGACCGCATAATCTGGGCAGTAGATTGACGAGAAATCAGGTTTGCTGTCCTCACCAAACAAATCGGAGTGCTTCCTATGAGTGATGAACTCAAAGCGGTGGCGCGGGAACGAGTTGGCAAGGGGGCTGCTCGAGCTACGCGTCGTGAAGGTCTTGTACCTGGCGTCATTTATGGCGACAAAAAACCACCCATTTCAATTGCCCTGCCTGCCAAAGAAACAGCTATTGCTGCAAATGACAGTAGCTTTATGGCTCGCGTGATCAACCTTGACGTTGATGGTAAAACCCATTCGGTTATTGCCAAAGATGTGCAACGTGATCCCGTCAAAGACTTTGTGATTCACGTAGATTTTCTGCGCGTTGGCAAAGGCAGCACATTGACGGTCAATGTTCCTGTCAACTTTATCAATGAAGAAGCTGCACCTGGCCTTACACGTGGCGGCGTCCTCAACATTGTCCGCCATGAAGTCGAATGCGACGTGCCTGGCAATGCTGTTCCGGAATTCCTTGAAGCGGATTTGACCGGTCTTGATATCGGCGATGGCATACATATTTCTGCTGTTAAACTGCCGGAAGGCGTTGTTCCGACCATTTCGGATCGTGACTTCACCATTGCAACAATTGCCGCACCTGCCGCTCTCAAGAGTGAGGATGATGGTGATACGGAAGCTGCAACTGATGAAGCTGCAGAAGCTGGCGCAGAAGACGGCGACAGCACCGAAGAGTAAACTGAACAAAGCCGAGCGGCGAACCCATGAAACTTCTCGTTGGACTGGGAAATCCTGGAGTACAATACTCCGGAAACCGCCACAATATCGGCTTTCATACAGTGGACGAAATACACACCCGCCACGGTTTCACACCGTGGCGGGATCGTTTTCAGGGATCGATGGCAACCGGCACAATCGACGGCGAAAAAGTCACCCTGCTCAAACCCCAAACCTTTATGAACCTATCCGGCCAATCTGTCGGAGAAGCCATTCGCTATTTCAAGATTCCTGTGGAAGACATCATTGTCTTTTATGATGAACTCGACCTTGTACCGGGTAAAATCCGCGTCAAGACTGGCGGCGGTTCCGGGGGCCACAATGGTATTCGCTCTATGGATGCCCATGTGGGCAAAGACTATCAACGGGTTCGCATCGGAATCGGCCATCCTGGCCATAAAGACCTTGTCAGCCGTTACGTATTGTCTGATTTCGCCAAGGCCGACAGCGAGTGGCTGGAACCACTGTAAAGCGACATGGCCAAAGCGGTCCCAACTCTGTTGAACGAAGGCGCCGCCAGTTTCATGAACAAATTTGCGCTGTTGCAAAACAGAGCTGGCAACGCACGAGATGACGCGAACTCCGAAAAACCAGCCCCCAAACGGGACAAGGCTGGCTCAACAACACCACAAGAAAAATCAATTGGGCCGATGGCGGCTGCTTTAAAAGCGCTCCTGCCCAAAACCAAAAAGGACTGACCCGATGGGTTTTAAATGCGGCATCGTTGGCTTGCCCAATGTTGGCAAATCCACACTGTTCAATGCGCTGACCAAAACAGCGGCAGCACAGGCTGCCAATTATCCATTTTGCACCATTGAACCGAACACCGGCGACGTTGCTGTTCCTGATCCAAGGCTTGCCAAGCTGGCCGCTGCTGGAAAGTCTGCCAATATCATCGCAACGCGTCTGACCTTTGTGGATATTGCTGGTCTGGTACGCGGCGCATCCAAGGGTGAAGGCCTGGGCAACCAGTTTCTGGCGAACATTCGCGAAGTGGACGCAATTGCCCATGTTGTGCGATGCTTTGATGACGAAGACATCACCCATGTGGATGGACGCATCGACCCGGTCGCAGATGCAGAAACAGTTGAAACCGAGTTGATGCTGGCTGATCTGGAAAGTCTGGAAAAACGCGTGGTCAATCTGCGCAAACGCGCGACCGGCAATGACAAGGAAGCCAAACAATTACTGCCACTAGTGGAAGCAACCATTGCTCTGCTGACCGATGGCAAGCCTGCAAGAATTCTGGATGTCGATCCGGATGATGAAAAAGCGTTCAAAGGCCTGCAGCTTCTCACATCAAAGCCGGTTCTCTATGTCTGTAACGTGATGGAAGACGACGCGGACAAGGGCAATGCCTATTCAGATGCTGTCGCTGAAATGGCGCAGCGCGAGGGAGCTCAATCGGTCGTTATATCGGCCAATATCGAGGCTGAGATTGCTCAATTGGATGCAGAAGAAGCTGCGGAATATCTGGAAAGCATGGGCCTCGAAGAGCCCGGCCTTGATCGTCTCATCCGTGCTGGCTATCAACTGCTCGATCTCATTACCTTCTTCACGGTCGGCCCGAAAGAAACGCGTGCATGGACCATCACCAGAGGCACCAAGGCGCCACAGGCAGCTGGCGTCATCCATACAGATTTTGAGCGTGGGTTCATTCGGGCACAGACGATTGCCTATGATGATTATGTTGGACTTGGTGGGGAAAGCCCTGCGAAGGAAGCTGGCAAAGCAAGAGATGAAGGCAAGGAATATGTCGCCCATGATGGCGATGTGATGCTCTTCAAATTCAACACCTGAGGCAACAAAAATGGCTGGGCATCGGTCGACCGAAGCTGAGTTTGGCAAAGAAATTCTGTTTCTGATGGCAGCGCCTGCTGAATATGGCGAGGCCCTGAAAGCCCGTATTGAGCCGGTTTTTATCGGTGTTGGTCCTGTCGAAGCTGCCATCAACACCGCACGCACTCTGGCGGGTCTGAAGGCTGACAGCGTACTGCCAGACCTTGTCATCTCACTCGGCTCCGCTGGCTCGGCCAGTTTGGAGCAAACTGAAATCTATCAGGTCAGCTCTGTCTCTTACCGGGACATGGATGCCTCCCCCCTTGGGTTCAAAAAGGGCGTCACGCCATTCGTGGATCATGAAGTCGACATAGCCTTGCACCCCCGGATCCAGGGTGTGCCCGAGGCACGGCTTTCAACCGGTGGAAGTGTCATCTCCGGTGCAGCCTATGACCCTATTGATGCAGATATGGTGGATATGGAAACGTTTGCCGTGCTGCGAGCCTGCCAGATGTTTGACATTCCCCTACTCGGCCTGCGCGGCATTTCTGACGGCCGCGAAGATCTGCATCACTATGATGACTGGACACGTTATCTGCAGGATGTGGACAGAAAGCTGGCTATTATTCTCGACACTTTACGAGAGAATTTGGTGATGAATCCCTGAAACGCTCAGTGCCCCGGATAGGACACCAGAACCTGAACAGGAACACCAAGGGCTCGAATTTTGTCCGCACCGCCAAGATCAGGCAGATCAACTATGAAACAGGCAGCAACCACATTGGCACCTAGCCCCTGCAGCAGCTTGATGGCCCCTTCTGCGGTGCCGCCAGTGGCAATCAGATCATCCACAAGAACAACCTTTTCGTCGACCTTCACAGCATCCTTGTGAATTTCCATTTCATCAATGCCATATTCCAGCGAGTAGGCAATGCTGGCCGTAGCGTGAGGAAGCTTGCCCTTTTTGCGAATAGGCACGAAGCCTGAGGACAATTGATGCGCAACTGCGCCGCCCAGAATGAACCCACGCGCCTCAATTCCTGCCACTTGCTCTATTTTTTCCCCGGCAAAAGGCTGTACCAATTCATCAATGGCTTTCCGGAATGCGCGTGCATTTGACAATAATGTTGTGATATCGCGAAAAAGAATCCCCGGTTTCGGATAGTCGGGAATGGTCCGGATAGCCGCCAGCAATTCAGGATGACCTGTTGCAGTATCAGTCATTGTAACTTGCTCCCCAAAGCGCCGGTAAAACGGGAACCGGAAATGAAAAGAGCCCCGGAAGGGACTCTTTTGTATTGCGTCTTGTGGTCAGGGCCTAATGCTTGACGCTGGCAAAAACTTTGCGCTTGGTCAGATAAAGCAATCCGGCAAAAATCAGCAAGAAAATCAGAACCCGGAAACCCATCGCCTTGCGATCCATCAAATGCGGCTCTGCAGCCCACATCATGAAAGCCGAAATATCACGCGAATACTGGTCCACAGTCTGTGGCGACCCATCAGAATACTCATGCTGATCGTCACTCAACGGTGCCGCCATTGCAATCTGAACACCTGACATGAAGTGCGTATTGTAATGCAGACCGTCCAGCATCTGGACATCATCAGGCACATCTTCGCTGTAACCGGTCAGAAGGCCATAGATATAATCTGGCCCGGATTCCTGATACTGCGTGAAGATATCGAATACGAAAGTTGGAAATCCACGTGTTGCTGCCCGCGCCTTTGCCAGCAGCGAGAAGTCTGGTGGATAAGCACCATTGTTGGAGGCACGCGCCTGTTCTTCATTCGCCCATGGTGATGGAAAGCGATCCGCCAGTCTGCCGGGACGGTCGAACATTTCACCATCCCCATCCGGACCATCCAGGACGGAGACTTCCGCTGCGATGGCGCGAACTTCAGCTTCAGAGAAACCTGGTCCACCAGGCTCCATCAGATTGCGAAACGAGACCAGGCTCAGGCTGTGGCAAGCTGAACAGTTTTCGGTGTAAATCTGAAATCCACGTTGCAATTGTGCCTGATCGAACGTGCCGAAGGGTCCGGAAAAACTCCAGTCCTGTTCCTCAACATGCAGTTCACCGGCAGCTATTGCCGCGCCCGAAAATGCCATCCCGAAGATGAGTGTGGCAGTGGCGACGGTTTTTGTAAGGAAAGTCGTCATTGTATTGTCCTTGAACCTCATTACCTGACCCCAATCAACCCTTGGTCTCGGGAGATGCAGCAGCGCCTGACGGCATGGCAGAACCACCTTTGCTGTCACTGTCACCCAGCACAGACTCTGTGATGGAATTTGGCAGCGGTTTTGTTTTCTCAAAAATGCCCAAGAGCGGCAGCAGAATGAGGAAGTGTGCAAAGTAGTATGCAGTGAAAATACGCGATGCAATCACATAGCCACCTTCAGCAGGCTTAGATCCAAGCCAGCCAAGGACAATGGCAACCACCACGAAGACCCAGAAGAACACCCGGTAGGTTGGACGGAACGAAGCCGACCGCACTTTTGATGTGTCCAGCCATGGCAGCACGAACAGCACCGCAATGGAACCAAACATCAGCACAACGCCGCCCAGCTTGTCAGGCACAGCACGCAGGATGGCGTAGAACGGCAGGAAATACCATTCAGGCACAATGTGCGACGGCGTAACCAGCGGATTGGCAGGAATGTAATTGTCGGCATGGCCAAGATAGTTCGGCATGTAAAACACGAACCATGCGTAGACAACAAAGAACACAACCAGCGCAAACGCATCTTTGATGGTCGCATAAGGTGTGAAAGGCAGTGTGTCGCTCTTCTGCTTAACTTCAACGCCTGTCGGGTTGGTCTGTCCCGTCACATGCAGTGCCCAGACGTGAAGAATGACAACGCCTGCAATCATGAAGGGAAGCAGGTAATGCAGCGAGAAGAAGCGGTTCAATGTAGGTTGGTCGACTGAAAAGCCGCCCCACAGCCAGGTCACAATGCTCTCACCGAACAATGGAATGGCAGAGAACAGATTGGTGATAACAGTCGCACCCCAGAAGGACATTTGTCCCCATGGCAGCACATAGCCCATAAAGGCAGTCGCCATCATCAACAGGAAGATCACAACGCCGAGAATCCACAGGACCTCACGTGGCTCCTTGTAGGAGCCATAATAAAGGCCACGGAAAATGTGCACATACACCGCAATGAAGAACATCGAGGCGCCATTTGTGTGAACGTAGCGCAGCAGCCAGCCATAATTCACATCACGCATGATGTGCTCAACCGAGTTGAAGGCAACATCAGCGCTGGCAACATAATGCATGGCCAGAACAACACCGGTGATAATCTGAATAACAAGCATGATCGACAGCATGCCGCCGAATGTATAGGCGTAGTTCAGATTACGTGGCACCGGATAAGACACGAAGGAATCGTGCATCAGACGCGGAAGCGGCAGACGTTTGTCGAGCCACTTCATCGCACCGTTCTGGGGATCGTAGGAGGAGGAATGTCCACTCATTGCGAGGTCTCCGAGTTTCTCAAAAGCCGATGAAAGCGCTTAGCCAATGCGGAGCGTCGTTTCGGACATGAATTCATAAGGCGGGATAACAAGGTTCAGCGGTGCTGGACCTCTGCGAATGCGGCCAGACGTGTCGTAGTGCGAGCCATGGCAAGGGCAGAACCAACCACCAAAATCACCGGCATCACCAAGCGGAACACAGCCCAGATGCGTGCAGATACCAACCATAATAAGAAGATTCTCACGGCCTTCGACAGCGCGTTCCACATCCTCTTGAGGGTCGATCAGCTCATCCATGGGAACGGATTTGGCAGCCTCGACCTCTGCTTCTGTGCGGTTGCGAATGAAAACGGGTTTTCCGCGCCACTTGATCGTGATGCTTTGACCAGATTCAACTGCGCTGATGTCCACTTCCGTGGAGGCCAGCGCCAATGCAGATGCATCCGGATTCATCTGGTCAACAAGCGGCCAAACGACGCCAGCGACGCCGACAACAGCGAATGCTCCCGTTGTTACATAAAGAAAGTCCCGGCGGGTTCCATTTTCCCCGGAAGCCGAAGTTTCATTTTCAAGAGCCGTATCCGACAAGGCTGTATCCTTTTGCAGCAAAGCCGCCCCATCGCGTTTGCCTTGGCATCAGCAGTGGAGCGTCGATTCACATCTTTATAAGCGATTTGCATTTCGTTTGAAACAACAGCACGCAAGAGCACTTATTGACTGGTTATATCTCGCAGCCGCACCAAAACGTCAACGCCCGAGACTAGGAGATTCGACTAATTGCGACGATTAACCCACCAAAACTCGTTCATGATGCCACCTGCGGACCACAAAGCAGCATATTTTCACAGATCAAAAGCGACAATTCGGTTTTGAAAGTAAATTAATAGCCAATTGCGAGACCATCTTTTCGCGGATCTGATCCCCCGATGAGCAATCCGCGTTCCTGGTCAATGGCAATAATTTGTCCACCGCCGATCGCCTTGCCAGACCGCACCACCTTGTGGCCCTTTTGAAGCAGGACCTCATCAATCTGCGGCGACCATCCATCTTCCAGTTCCAAATTACCTGCATCGTCCCAGAAAGCGCGCGGAAAATCGAGCGCCGCTTGCGGGTCAAGGCCATAGACCAGCATATTCTGCAACACATGGGCATGACCGCACGCCTGATACTGACCGCCCATGACGCCGAAGCTAATAGATGGTTTGCCGTCTTTCAGAACCATGCCCGGAATAATCGTGTGAAGCGGCAATTTTGATGGACCAACAGCATTGGGGTGCCCTTCTTCCAACGAGAAGCTTCGCCCACGACTTTGCAACATAATGCCTGTTTTCTCAGTCAGAATGCCGGTTCCAAAGCCATCAAACAGGGAATTGATAAAGGAACAGGCCATCCCGTCCCTGTCCACAACACTCAGATACACCGTGTCTGCATTGGGCACATGTGGCGTTGGCTTGTCCAAAACGCTGGTCGTATTGATTCGCTCAGACAATTTCTGTCCATAGGCGGGATCAATCAGATCAGACATGGAAACAGTCATCGCCGCCGGATCGGAAACAAAGGCATCACGCACGCCGTAGCCAAGCTTGGCAGCCTCAATCTGCTTGTGCAGCCGTTCGGCTGACATGGGATCGGCAATACGCCGTTGCGCTGTGAGAATATTCAAAATCACCAAAGCAGCAATGCCCTGCCCGTTCGGCGGCAGCTCAAAAATGTCATGTCCCTGATAGGAGGTCGAAACCGGATCCGTGAAAAAGCCACGATGAGCCGCCAGATCAGCCTCGCCAAGGACGCCACCCAGCGCTTGAATTGATGTCGAAATATCAGCTGCAATTTCGCCTTCATAAAAGGCCCGCGCGCCTTTGGCAGCGATAGCTTCGAGCGTGTCGGCCAAAGCTGGCGACAGAATGCGATCACCCACAGTATAAGAGGCACCAGACTTCAGGTAGACGGCCGCTGCTGCATCATTTTGCTGCAGTTTACCGGTCAGTGCAGCTATGTCGTGAGCAACACGCGGAGCCACGAAAAATCCGCTTCGGGCATAGTTAATCGCCTGAAACAAGGCCGCATCCAGTCCCTTGCGCCCAGAACGAGACAAAAGCTGTTCCCAGGCATCAATGGCCCCTGGAACTGTAATGGCATGGGGAGAGGTTTCCGGGATCTCGGTCCACCCCTGCCCCTGGTATCGGTCAAATTCGGCCCCTGCGGCACTGCGTCCAGAGCCGTTGAAGCCGTGCAGCGTTCCATCCGGCTCGCTGACAATCGCAAAACAATCGCCGCCAATTCCGGTCATATGCGGTTCGACCACTGCAAGCACGGCAGAGGCACAGACTGCGGCATCAACAGCATTTCCGCCGGATTTCAACATATCCAGAGCGGCAGCACTGGCCAAAGGATGGGATGTGGCAACCATGCCATTTTCCGCATAGACCGGAGAACGCCCCGGCTGACTGAAGTTGCGCATAAGTGAGAAACCTTCAGAAGATTTGAGTGGTAAATTTGATGCACCTGTGTTGACAGAACCGGCCCTTTGGCACAAGTCCCGAAACATGAGTTCAGCCGGATGACCCGGAAAATCCTACAGGAGACCTTATGACGAAGATCACAATGCAACAGGCCAGCACAATCATCGATGCCGCCTTTGCCAAAGGCGCAGAACTTGGCCTGAAGCCTCTCGGTGTATCTGTTCTGGATGCGGGCGGCCATTTGCGGGCGTATCTGGCACAG
>CAZOCA010000008.1:0-390 GCA_964578105.1 uncultured Pararhizobium sp. | reverse complement strand
GGCAAAGCCTATGGCGCGCTTGCAGTGGGAGCCGGATCAAGATGGCTTAACGCACAGGCGGCAGATCGCCCGCATTTCCTGGAAGGCCTGAACGGCGTGGCAGGCGGACGCATAGTTCCTGTACCCGGTGGTGTTCTGGTACGCGATGGTGACGGCGATATTATTGGCGCTGTCGGTATTTCCGGCGACACATCAGATAATGATGAAGCATGCGCGATTGCTGGCATTGAAGCCGTCGGTTTTGTAGCCGATCCCGGCTAAATCATTCATTTCAGGAAAACTGGTCAGGAAAACTGGTCAAGAAAACTGGCGGCGCTGCGGACGATAGGCGAAATGCCCAAAACGCAGCGCTGCCATCAAACAAGCCGACTTTCAATAGCCGCCAACGGC
>CAZOCA010000007.1:15264-16840 GCA_964578105.1 uncultured Pararhizobium sp. | reverse complement strand
TTTGCGCCCATACTCAACGCGTTTGCCTTGCTGTGATAGGCATCAAATCCGATCTGCTCGCGCAGGTCGGCAAAATCCAAAAGGTGTTCTTGCGCGGATCGTCCCGCTGCCAGATCCGCAAGAGCGGCATTCATCGCCTTCATCGCGGCGGAAAGCAGCGTTAGCGGATATGCGGCGATTGAAAATCCCAGTTCTGCAAGCTGTGCTGGCGGCAGGATAGGCGTCTGCCCTCCTTCAAGCATATTTGCCATGTGAACGCCGTCGATGGATTTGCAAATCGTCGCCATTTCTTCAATCGAATAAGGTTCCTCGACGAAAAGAATGTCGGCGCCGATCTCGGCAAACGCCTCTGCACGAGCCAAAGCCTCGTCAAGACCGTGCTCCCGGCGCGCGTCTGTTCGGGCAAGGATCAGGATGTCGTGGCTTGCCCGCGCTTCAATGGCAGCGTGAATACGTTCGACGGCCTCGGAACGACTAACGACGCTCTTGCCCTGGGTATGACCGCATCGTTTCGGGGCGACCTGATCCTCGATCATGATTGCGGCACACCCTGCACGCGCGAAGCCTGTTACCGTGCGCATGACATTCATCGGATTGCCGTGACCGGTGTCACCATCTGCCATCATGGGAATTGTCAGCGGGTGCATAGCGTTGCGCGCCTGATCAAGGACTTCGCCATAACTCATAAGCCCGGTATCAGGCGCACCCAGCCGCGAAGCCGACGCACCGAAGCCCGATAAAAAGGTCAGATCAAAACCAGCCTGTTCAACCAGTTTTGCTGAAAGCGCATCAAAGCAGCAAGGCATTTTGATTAAATCGCCTCGCGCAATAAGGGCACGCAAACGATCTGCCATTGGGTTGGCAATTGCTCCAGTCATGTGCATCTCCACATTTGAGCAAACGCAAACGCCTGCCGATGTCATTAACCCGCTGGACCAACAGGCTGAAAAGACTTTCCGGCAAGGTTTTCCAGAAAGCGTGCTTTTGAGTTATTCGAAAGTGGGGGTTGGTGCAAGCACAGCGGACGGCTGCTTTGGCGTCAATGCAGTCCTCATTTTATAGCGCATCCAGACGAAGGGCGAATAGCATATTTCGCCCAAATAAAGAGCGATTGCACCCAATTTGGGCTATTCGCGCCGTTTGGCGGGGGACGCAAGAAGCCGCCATTGCGGGCTGAGCGTCCAATTTCTGAGTGGTCCGACGAGCGGCACAATCCTTGCATCGAGAAATCCAATGCAAGGATTGAAAGCTCATTCTGGTTAAGAAGTAGGCACCCATGCTTTTTGCTTAATATTGTATCATTTCTTAGCAACCCAATAGGAGCCCTTCCATGAACCATAACAGATTGCTCTCTCTCGTCAGCGCTTCCGCTGGCGCCATGCTGGCTGCAACCGCCATGATTATTAGTCTTCCCGCAAACGCACAGGATTTGGTTTCTGTCAAAGCCGGGCACCTTGTGGCCATTGACATGGCACCGCTGTTTGTCGCCAAGGAAAGCGGCTGCTTCCAAAAAGAGGGTCTTGATGTCGAGACTGTGTTCTTTGCAAACCCCGGAGACAATAATGCCGCGCTGGCC
>CAZOCA010000007.1:6644-15254 GCA_964578105.1 uncultured Pararhizobium sp. | reverse complement strand
ATCCGTTCACTTTGCCATTCTTCGCGGCCAACAGCGGCGTACCCATAAAAGTTGTTGCAGCTGCTGGTGGATGGGGTGCGATGGAGGTGATCGCGCAGAAGGAGACCGGCTTGGGCAGCATTGGCGACATCACTGCATATGTTGCGTCTGGCAAGCCTACCCTCAAAATCGCGACACTGCAGGGCGACACGCTTGAACTTATCCTGACAGATGCTTTCACAGCTGAGGGTGTCGATCCCGCGTCAGTCGAATTTGTCTACTTCAATGATCTGCTCGCCATGGTGGAGTCCTTCAAGGCAGGACAAGTCAATATTCTTAGCCACATCAAGCCATATACGAGTCAAATGATCGCGGACAAGGGTGCCACTCTGCTCACAACCAATGCGGCGACTTGGGACACAATGTCGCCCAATACGGTGGTGAGCGTGCTCGAAAAGACCCTTGCTGACCGTCCCGAGGTAGTAACAGGCTATCTCAATGGGCTTATCTGTGCTGCCCAGATCATCAACGATACGCCTGAAGAAGCTGTGGCCCTTTTGACGGCTGGCAATTATTTCAGAGTAACCAGCGATGTTCTGCTGGCTTCTTTGAAGTCAGCACCAGCGCCGGTGTCATTTGTCCCGAATGTAGACTCCGTACAAGCAGTGGTCGGCTCGCTTGCAGCGCTGGGCTATATCTCTGGAAGTGTCAAAGCCAGCGACATCTTTGCTCTCGATTTGATTGAGAGCCTCCAACAGTGAGTTCTTCCAGCAAGGCCCCAGCTCTCATTTTTGGCACACTGTCCCTCCTGATAGTCCTCGGATTGTGGGAGTATGCGGGAGCTGCCGGCCTTGCTGTCTCCACGGTTCTACCACCGCCAAGCCAGTTCCTGGCGGTGGTAGCTGAAAGCGGTTTCCGGATCGGATTTGGTACTCAAGCCGCTCCTATTGGTCAAAGTCTGGTGTCCACTTTTGTACGTGTCTTTGCTGGTATGGGCATCGCTTTTGTATTGGCCATTCTGACGGGCGCATTACTCAGTTTGTCTCTGGTGGCCACCTGGTGCGTCACCCCCTTATTGTATCTGCTGGCGCCCATCGCGCCGATAGCATGGATTCCGACGGCTATCGTCGTGTTCGGAATCTCCAATTTTTCGGCTGTTTTTATTGTGTTCATGGGGGTCTATTTCGTCCTGACAATCGCAACGCTGGCCGAAATTCGACGAATTCCTGCGGAGTTCCATACCGTTGCTGCCAATCTTGGCGCCAGTCCCACTGAAAGGTTTTTCCGCGTCACGCTGCCGGCCATCCTACCTGGCGTCTTCATGCTGTTGCGTTCAAATTTTACCGCAGCCTGGATGGCAGTTCTGGTGGCTGAAATGGTTGGCCTTCGCGATGGGCTGGGCGCAATAATCATGATGGGCCGCAACTTGTTTAACAATGATCTCATCATGTTCGGCATGTTGATCATCGGTATCTCCGGCTTTGTGGTGGATCGAATTCTGAACTTCATCAGCCAGAGGGTTGTCTGGTGGAGGGTCTGAACATGCAAACCTTGGATTCCGCCGCAGGTTCCTTAGAAAACCTGTCTGCAAGCCAGATGATCGAGGCACAGGATGCCGCCGCGCGACCCACACTCGAGGCCAGCTTGCTGACAGTCTCATTTCTAGGTCGCCGAGGGGAAGTAATTACGCCGCTCAAGGATTTTTCAATATCCATACAACCCGGTCAAATCACTTGTATTCTGGGCGCATCTGGTTCCGGCAAAACGACCCTGCTGCGCGCCCTTGGCGGGTTCATCGTTGGCACACCAACCGGAGGCGTGCTGTTTGATGGCACATATCTGGAGGCGCCGACGTCTGAAATTGTCATGATTTTCCAAGAGCATAACTTGTTTCCATGGCTCAATGTGAAAAACAATGTGGGTTTTGGCTTGCGCTATTGCCCCTGGAGCGATCAGGAAAAAGCGCGTCGTCTGCAAGCCATTATCGAAACAGTTGGTCTGACAGACGCTGTCAGCCGCTATCCGCATCAATTGTCCGGAGGCATGCGGCAACGTGTGGCCATTGCACGGTCGCTGGTAACGGAACCTCGGGTGCTGTTGCTTGATGAACCATTCAGCGCGCTCGATGTGACACTTCGACGGCGCATGAGCGAAATGACAAATCGGATCTGGCGTGAGCTTGGAACCACAATGGTCATGGTCACTCATAATATTGAAGAGGCCATCACTATGGGACATCGCGTCGTGATCCTGGGCCGCCAGCCCGCGCAAATCCTGCTGGATAGCGACACGAGTGATCCCCGGTTCAAGGACCGCTACGACAAGCGATTTCTTGAGCTCCAGCGCCATATTGAAGAACTTATCGAATGAGGATGCGATGAACGGTATTCATGACATGGGGGGCTTGCATGGTTTCGGCCCCGTCCCAGTCGAACAGAACGAGCCAGTGTTTCATGCCCGCTGGGAAGGAAGGGTTTATGCAATGACCCAGGCGCTTGATACGACCGGGATATACAATCTTGACGAACACAGACATGAAATCGAGCTGATGCATCCGGCAGACTATCTGCGCGATGGCTATTATGGTCGATGGCTGTTTGCGATGGAACGTATTCTGGACCGTAAGGCAATCTTGCGACGCACCGAGGTTGATCAGCGCCTCGATGAGCAGGCCCAAGATGCAGCTGGGGTCACCCCCTTGTCTGAGGACAGACTGTGGCCGCTGCCTGCTGAAATGAACATCCGATGGGGCGCATTGCGCCCAGAAGTGACAGTCAGTCCAAAATTTTCAGAAGGGGAACGGGTGCGGGTCTGCAACCTGCACCCTGAGGGTCATACCCGGCTCACCGCCTATGTGAGGGGCAAGACTGGCATCATCTTAAAGGTCAATGCTCAGCCATGGATACTCCCCGATACGCGGGCTCATAACGCAGGCGATAATCCGCAGGCTGTCTACAATGTGGCATTTACCGGTCAAGAGCTATGGGGTGATGCTGCGGAGCCTGGTGTGAAAGTGAATGTCGACCTTAGTGAAGCCTACCTTGAATATCTGGAGACCTGACCATGAGCGCAAGCACGCCGAGCAATCACGACCATGATCATGACGAACACCACCACGATGGCCATAGCCATCATCGCCATGCTGACAGCGAACGCCCTGGTCATTCGCATGCGCCTTCCAAACCTTGGCAGGCGACACGGGCAGAAGCTGTGGAAGCTCTGCTTCACGAGCTTGGGGTAATCGATTCTGCCCGCGTAGATGACATTGTCCAGCACTATGAGGAGCGTGTGGGCCCTAAGACGGGCGCCAGAGTGATCGCGCGCGCATGGACCGACGCTGATTTCAAAGCACGGTTGATGTCAGACGGGCTAGCGGCCTGCGCCGAGTTGGGTATTGGCGGCCCTGAAACTGAATTACTGCATGTTGTCGAGAATACCGACGCGGTTCACAACGTGATCGTTTGTACGTTGTGCTCATGCTATCCATGGCCGGTGCTGGGTCTGCCGCCTGCCTGGTACAAATCGAGTGCTTATCGCAGCCGGGTGGTGCGCGAGCCGCGCAAGGTTCTGGCCGAAATGGGATTAGAACTTGATCCTGAGGTCGAGGTTCGGGTTTGGGATAGCATATCGGAAATACGATACCTCGTTCTGCCGCAACGCCCGGCAGGCACCGATGATCTGACCGAAGAAGAACTGATGGAACTTGTCGATCGCAATGCGATGATAGGTGTGGCCAAAATTGATGCACCGGAGATCCAGTCATGATTGGAGCGGATGCTGTCATTGACCCCAGTGACGAAAGCCTTGCCTTTGCCGAGCCTTGGAATGCGAGGGCTTTCGCGCTTGTCATTGCCCTGTCCGAGCAAGGGCTCTTTACCTTGAAGGACTTCCAGGCAGAGCTGATCGAAACCATTGGCAACCACGAAAAAACAGGCTGCATAACTACAGAAGAGGAATATTACACTCACTGGATCGAGGCACTTACAGCATTGCTGAAACGGCGTAAATTGCTGTCGGCGGATGCTATTGCTGCCGTCGAGGTCAAGTTGTTGGCAATAGCAGCATCGACCCGAGAGCATCAGCACGATGCAGCACATGGCTCCGATGGCCGACTGCTGGTCGAGCCACTGGTGGTCATGCGGGCGAACGAGTGAAGCTCTCCAACATTGACATCCGACACCTGCGTGTCTTTTTGGCGGTGGTTGAGTGCGGGGGGTTCTCCGCTGCAGAGGGCCTGCTTGGGACCAGTCAGTCGACAATCAGCACGCATATAGCCGAGCTTGAACGCCGGCTTGGCTACCAGATTTGCAAACGCGGCCGAGCCGGATTTGAGGTGACGGAGCGCGGACGCGATCTGCATGCCTTCACATTGAAGCTCATGGACGCGTTTGCAGAGTTTGAAGACAATGCGCTTTTCCTGAAAGGAGCAGTGGCTGGTCGCTGCCGCCTTGCTCTTATCGACAATTTGATCAGTGATCCAGATTGTCCGATCATCCCGGCATTGCGGACACTGTCGACATTTGAGCGCGGGCCACGCATCTCCATTGATATACTCTCGCCGACTGAGATTGAGTTGGCGGTGGCTGCGGGGCGTGTGGACCTCGGCATCTCCATTGTTGAGAAACGGTTACCGTCGTTGCGCTATACGCCTCTCTACCGTGAACTGGACGTTTTGGTCTGCGGTGCCGAGCACCCGCTTTTCAAGACTGAAGATCCCGTCAAGTTGCGGGCCGGTGTTACAGAAGCGCCAAAGGTGATCCGTACTTTTCTCAATCATTCTGATCTCTTTCCAATCGGCAATCGTGAAGAGCTTGTCGCCGGCACGGTTGCCAGCGTTGAAGCGGCTGCATATCTCATTCTGGCGGGCACCCATATCGGGTTTCTGCCGGCGCACTATGTCGCCGATAGCGTTGCACGAGGGGATATGCGCGTGATCCTGCAGCAGGAGTATGTCCGTGTGTCTGAGATCGTTCTTATTGAATCCATGTTGAACAACGAACAGGATCTCGGCGTACGGCGTTTTATCAAGGAGCTTCTGGCAACAGTACCCAACGCATCTAAAATTTCGATGTAGCCATTGAGAATATGATGTGGGTTAGCCGCCTCAGTCTCGTAAAACTCACGACACCGAAACAGTTACCAGAGGATTTCGCGCATGCCAGTTGCCGCGATAGATGCTTTGCCTGCGCCGTGGCCATCTGACGTCGATGGCTGGCCGCAAGATACCGCCTTGCTCATCATAGATATGCAGCGGGACTTCTGCGAGGAAGGCGGTTACCTCGCCTCGATGGGATACAGGGTAGATAGTGTGCGCCCTATCGTTGAGCGCATTGCCGCGGTTCGCAATGGGCTTGCGCAGTTAGGGGTGCAAGTGATCTTCACGCGTGAAGGCCATCGCGCCGATCTTGCTGATCTGCACAGGCTTAAGGCAGAGCGTTCTCGACGAGGCGGAGCGGAAATTGGTGCAGTTGGTCCGCTCGGTCGCTTTCTCCTGCGCGGCGAGCAGGGTTGGGACATTATTCCCGAATTGACACCGAGGACCGACGACGTTGTCATTGATAAATCTGGCTACAGCGCCTTTCACGCAACTGATCTTGAACAAGTTCTGCGTGCGCGGAGTGTGCGACGGCTGATCTTGTGCGGCGTTACTACCGATGTCTGCGTGCACTCCACATTGCGCTCCGCGATCGACATAGGATTTGAATGCCTTGTGCTTGAGGATTGTTGCGCGGCGTCGGTACCGGTTCATCACGTGGCAGCCATAGGTACCATCACCACCGAAGGTGGAATATTCGGTTCGGTTGGGACCAGTTCTTCAGTGTTGGCCATTGCTCACGAGGAGCCGAGACCACCACAAGGAGGCACACCATGAGCCGGACCACAGACCAGATCGCTGCCGACCAGGCGCGCTACGAAGAGCATCAGCGCAAAGGCCTGGAAAGCACCCCCAAGGATTTGCCGGGCCCTAGCATCGTGCCTGCAAACCCGATCGCGCCTGAGATGATCCTGCACACGGAAACGATACCGGGAGGCTGGTACTGGTTTACCGTACTGAAGGCAGGAGACACGATCCGCATCACACAGGATAACGGCTCGTCCGCGACTAGCATGATCGCCTGGAGCAGAACTGACACCAGCGAGCGGCTCAACCTGTCCGATAGCATCAAGCTGCAATGGACCACCGCTATCACCAAAGGCCGTGTGCTGTTCAGCGACATGGGCCGGGTGATGTTTTCTGTAACTGAAGCGGCATCATCGGCCCATGACTGTCTGGTAGGTGGTTCAACTCCTGCGTCCAACGCACGTTATGCTGGCGACACGCGCAACACGCGAGACAATTTCATCATCGTTGCCGGCAAGCTCGGCCTGGACCGGCGTGACATCCCATCAGCACTTACGTTTTTTGCGCCAGTGCAGGTGGCTGCTGATAGCGCATTCTTGTGGCGCGAGGATTTGCGGCAATCAGGAGACTATGTGGACTTACGAGCAGAGATGGATCTGACCATCGCGCTCTCGAACTGCCCGCATCCGCTGGACGTAAACCCTGACTACGCGCCAAATCCAGTGCAGATAATCCGCTTTCATCAACCCGCGACCGAAGATGATCTGTGTCGTACGGCAACGGTTGAAGCGATACGCGGGTTCGAAAACAATGCTGAACAACAGGCATGAGGAAGACGGATATGGCAACGCAAGAGCACTTCATCGCTGCTGAAAGGCCTTGGTCGGGCCTTGTCCGCATGGGTCAATCCATTCGTATCGTTGACTGCGAGGGTCAGCAGGCCATTGATACGCTATTTTATAAGGCCGATGATTTTGGCGAACGCTATAGCGCGCAGGATACTCTACGAGTGCAGGGAAACGCCTATATTGGGGTCGCCACGAAGCTGATCTCCAATGAGGGCAATGTGATGCTGGTCGTGACTAAGGATAGTTGCGGCCGACACGACACGTCGGCAGGCGCCTGCTCTTGCGAGAGCAATACCGTCCGCTTTGGACACCAAACCAAGTATTTGCACGCCTGCCGCGACAACTTTGTGCTCGAAGTCACCAAGTATGGCATGAGCAAGCGCGATATTGTGCCCAACATCAATTTCTTCATGAATGTCCCGATCAATCCGTCTGGCCAAATGACGATTGTCGATGGTCTGTCGGCACCTGGCGATTATGTTGAGATGGTCGCCAAAATGGACGTGCTTTGCGTGATCTCAAACTGCCCGCAGGTGAACAACCCTTGCAATGGCTTCAACCCGACACCCATTCGTGTTGTGATTTCTGACTGAGCCATGTCCAATGACATCTTTGTCATGAACCGCCGCTACATGACTTCCGAATCATCTCGACCTTGAGCATGTCACATGCATTGGCAAAGCTAAGTGTGCAGCACACCTCTGGCGGCGCGGCACAGACCTTGAATTAGCCAGGATCTTTCCTGTAGCTTCCCCAAAATTTGGGCGGCCACAGACCCAAGCACGACACATTGTTTTCAGTTGGAAAAATGGTGCCGCAGGGGAGGATTGAACTCCCGACCTCGTCATTACCAATGACGCGCTCTACCACTGAGCTACTGCGGCGTTATTCATGCTGCGATATAGATGATCGCGCTCATCTGACATATCCTAGGCGATGGTGCAAGATGGTTTGGATTGAAAAGCGCAATTTGTAACGCTATCTGCAGATCATTGCGGGGCGAAACGACGGGGCTGGCGTGACAAAAGATACATCAAAACAGGACAAGAAGCAGGAGCGTCTTTCCGCAATGCTGCGCGAAAACCTGCAAAAACGCAAAGCGCAGATGCGCGCGCGGCGCAATGCGGCTGAGCTGGAACGTGATGACATTCCCGAAGATATTTCGGAACAGCGCGCCGAAAAGCTGCAAAAAGATGAATGATAGGTCGCTTTCCCGCACCTTGTGCTGCTGCAGCCCTTGATGCAGCCTCAAATCCCGTTAAAAAGAGCGCCAACACAACACATGAAAGTATCACATGGATAAGATCCGCATTCGTGGTGGCAACAAGCTGAATGGCACCATCCAGATTTCCGGTGCCAAAAACGCCGCATTACCATTGATGATCGCCAGCCTGCTGAGCGACGAGACCCTGCGTCTTTTGAATGTGCCCCGGCTTGCCGATGTTGCACTGCTGCAGCGCATTTTGGGCAATCACGGCGTTGATTGTACAATTAAGGGCAAGCGTCCCGGACAGCCAAGCATGGCTGGACAGACGTTGGATTTGTGCGCCGAGGAAATTGTCGACACGACCTCACCTTACGAGCTGGTGTCAAAGATGCGCGCCAGTTTCTGGGTTATTGGGCCCCTGCTGGCACGTATGCATGAAGCTCGCGTATCACTGCCCGGCGGCTGCGCTATTGGCACCCGTCCCGTCGATTTCTTTCTGGATGGATTGCGCGCTCTGGGTGCAGAGATTGAACTGGATGGCGGCTATGTTGTTGCCAAAGCGCCCAACGGTCTTGTTGGCGGTACCGTTACCTTTCCAAAAGTCTCCGTTGGCGCGACACATGTTGTGATGATGGCCGCAACGCTGGCCAAGGGCACCACGCGCATTGAAAACGCAGCGCGTGAACCTGAAGGCACTGATCTGGCCGATTGCCTGATTACGATGGGGGCCAATA
>CAZOCA010000007.1:0-6634 GCA_964578105.1 uncultured Pararhizobium sp. | reverse complement strand
GCCAATATATCCGGTGCCGGCACTGAAACGATCACCATTGAAGGCGTTGAAAAGCTTCACGGCGCGACCCACACAGTGCTGCCGGACCGCATCGAGACAGGCACTTACGCAATGGCCGTGGCCATGACTGGCGGCGATGTGGTGCTGGAAGGTGCGCGCCCGGACCTGCTGGAAGCCGCACTGGATGCCATCAAGGCCTCTGGAACCCAGGTAGAGCGTACCAATTCCGGCATCCGCGTGTTCCGCAATGGCGGCCCCATCAAGGCGGTTAATATCACCACTGAACCTTATCCGGGGTTCCCGACAGATCTTCAGGCCCAGTTCATGGCGCTGATGACCCGCGCTGAAGGCAATTCTGACATTGTGGAGACTATTTTCGAAAACCGCTTCATGCATGTTCAGGAATTGGCACGACTGGGCGCACATATCAGCCTAGATGGTCAAAAGGCTATGGTTGAAGGCGTGCCGCAACTGACCGGCGCTCAGGTGATGGCGACAGATTTGCGCGCCTCCGTTTCGCTTGTCATAGGTGGTCTGGTTGCCGATGGTGAAACCTTCGTCAACCGTGTCTATCATCTGGATCGTGGATTTGAGCGGCTTGAAGAAAAGCTGCGCAATTGCGGTGCGGAAATTGAACGTATTTCAGTCTAACATTTGAGGGTTACACAATGTCCGCATTGAAAATTATGGCGATGGACGAAGAGGACCTGACGGTTCTTTCCGCTCATTGTCAGGACGCTGTGTTCAAAGCTGCAGACGTCACATGGCTTGCTGCCGAGCAGCGGTTTCTGATTTCCCTCAACCGCTTCGTGTGGGAGACCGCGCAAAAGGCCGGCGGCCTTAAAGGCCTGCTGGGTCGCAAGAGTTATGAGCGGCACAAAGCCGTTTTGCATTTTGAGCAGGTTTCACAGGTTCAAACCAAGGGCCTCAGTCCGTCTGATCCCGATACCGTGTTCTCACTTCTGTCGATTGAATTTTTTGGCAATGAAGACGGTGTTTCCGGTCAGCTTGAGCTGATGTTGGCCGATGGACACTCCATTCGACTGGATGTTGATTGTATTGAGGTGCGGCTTGCCGATTTTGATGCAGCATGGGAAACCACCAACAAGCCAAAGCATCCGCTTAGCTGATACTTTGCCAATAATATGCTGGCCTGAAGCTTGAGCCCCTGCCCTAAGGAATACTGCATTGGTGTACCGACTGTCCCAATCCGACTCGAATTTCTCGTCTGAATTCCAGACCCTGCTGGCAGCCAAGCGGGAAGTTTCCGAAGATGTGGATGCCACAGTGCGCAACATCGTTCAGGATGTGCGCAAACGCGGCGATGCAGCCGTCCTGGAATTGACGGCAAAATTTGATCGATTGAGCCTCACGGCTGACGAACTGCGCATTTCCGATGCCGAAATCATGCAGGCGGTGGAAACTGTTGCGCCCAAAACAATGGCGGCGCTGACCTTGGCGCATGACCGCATTACCTCGCACCACGAAAAGCAGTTACCGGTTGATCAGCACTATACGGATGCACTGGGCGTTGAGCTGGGCTCGCGCTGGTCAGCGGTCTCTGCAGTCGGGCTTTACGTGCCTGGCGGCACAGCCAATTATCCAAGCTCTGTGTTGATGAATGCTGTGCCTGCACGTGTTGCTGGTGTGGCGCGGATTGCCATGGTCGTTCCAACGCCCGATGGCGCGCTCAATCCGCTTGTGCTGGTGGCAGCGCATCTGGCCGGTGTCAGCGAGATTTATCGTATTGGCGGGGCACAGGCCATCGCAGCACTGGCCTATGGAACCGAAACCATTGAACCGGTTGCCAAGATTGTTGGGCCAGGCAACGCCTATGTGGCGGCTGCCAAGCGGCAGGTCTTCGGCACAGTGGGCATTGATATGATTGCCGGGCCATCCGAGGTTCTGGTCGTAGCCGATGAAACCGCGAATGCGGATTGGGTTGCCGCTGATCTGTTGGCACAGGCTGAACATGATGCCTCGGCGCAATCCATTCTTATCACCGACAGTGCCGCACTGGCGGAAGCGGTGGAACACGCGGTCGAGACCCAGTTAAAAACGCTGCCGCGTGAAAAAATTGCCAGCGCCAGTTGGCGTGATTTTGGCGCGGTCATTCAGGTTGCTGATGTGATGCAGGCAGCTCCACTGATTGACGCGATTGCGGCTGAGCACCTTGAATTGTGTGTGGCTGATCCCGATGCGCTTTTGGACACCATCAGCCATGCAGGTGCTGTGTTTCTTGGGCACCATACGCCAGAAGCCATTGGCGATTATGTTGGCGGCTCCAACCATGTTCTGCCGACAGCCCGCTCTGCCCGGTTTTCATCCGGACTGTCGGTTCTGGATTATATGAAACGCACGTCGATTTTGCGCTGTAACCCTGATAATCTGAGAGTTCTGGGGCCGGCTGCAATTGAGCTGGCAGATGTTGAAGGCCTTGACGCCCATGGGCGATCTGTGGCCATACGGCTCAATCTGTAGCGCAAGGGGCGCATAGTATGTCTGACAACGGCACACAGGGCGACACGACAGAACGGTTGTGCGCGGTTGTGCTGGATGAAAGCACCTTTGGCCGATCATCTAACGAAATCGAGCATGAGCGCGCGATTGCAATTTACGACCTGGTCGAAGAGAATTCTTTTCAACCACTTGCACCTGCAACACCGGATGCAACAGAATTTCATGGCCCATACCGTCTTAATTTGTCACTTCAGGAAGCCAGATTGGTGTTTGAGGTGCTGTTTGAAGATGGTGGGCAGCTGGCGACGCATATTCTGTCTCTGACGCCATTTCGTAAGATCGTCAAAGATTACTACATGATCTGCGACAGCTATTATGCTGCCATTAAAACCGCCACGCCAAGCCAGATTGAGGCCATCGATATGGGACGGCGTGGCCTGCATAATGAAGGATCACAACTGCTGTTGGACCGGCTATCTGGAAAGATCGCCATGGATTTTAACACTGCCAGGCGTCTGTTTACGCTGGTCTGTGTTCTGTACTGGAAAGGCTAGAGTGCGTTGATTGACAGCGCGCCAACCGGTGTTCCCTTTCCAGACCACGCACCCGCCGCCGAGCGTCCCAGCGCCTTGCTGTTCGCATGCCGGATGAATGTCATCCGCTCTCCCATGGCCGCGGCCATTACCCGGCACCTCTTTCCGAACCAGATTTATACGCGCTCAGCTGGCGTCCGGCCGGGCGCGCTTGATCCATTTGTACAGATTGTCATGGAAGAAATTGGCATCGATATCAGCACGCATATTCCCCATTCTTTCGAAGAGCTTGAGGACACCAATTTTGATCTGGTGGTTACGTTGGCGCCGGAAGCGCATCACAAGGCTCTGGAACTGACGCGCACCAATGCGATGGATGTCGAATATTGGCCAATGATGGACCCGTCACTGGCGACCGGGTCCCGGTCACAAATCCTCGACGCATATCGCAGCTTGCGCGATGAGTTGACGATGCGCATCAAGAAACGTTTTGTCTGGCAGCCACGCGGCAGCGACTGACCATGATTTCACTCGTGAGAATTTGACTAGGGTTGAACTGGCGTCGCCAGGGGCAAGTCCATTTTTTTGTCCTGCATCACAGCGCGCAGACGGTCCGGATAATCGGAAATTATGCCGTCCACGCCCGCATCCATCAATTTGCCCATCTCATCAGAATCATTGACGGTCCAGGGTATGACTTTGAGACCAAGCGCCTGTGCCTGCTGTATGCGCTCATTTGTCACGTCCCCGGAAAAAGGTGACCAAACAGCGCCACCAGCGGCCTTCACCATGGCCGGAACATTGCCATCATATTGCGCCAGGCTAAAGCCGGCTGACCATGGGGAAGCTTTGCCACCGTCAGACTTTACATTGTCGAGCCAGTCCTGTTGTGCGGTCAGATAAACAGTTTCCATTGCGGGCGCTTTTGCCTGAACCAGTTGCAACGTGCGCCAGTCGAAGGATTGGATGGTGACCCGATCTTCAAAGCTCTGTTCAGTGATTACAGCCAGCAAAGCGTCAACAAATGACTCAGGGTCGACCGTATTTTCCGGCTTGCCGGGATTGATCTTGGTTTCAATATTCAGCCGGACCATTTCATTGCCTGACCTGGTTACCAGATCAAACACCTGACGCAGTGTCGGAACCTGTGTTCCCTCAACCGCTTGCTGATCTGGAAAGCGGGAAGCTGCACGCGAGCCGGGCTTTATCTGTCCTACATCATAGGCCTGAAGTGCCTCCAAAGTCAGATTCTTGATCAACAGATCAGGCTCAACCCATGCCCCATCAGCGGTCCGCGTCAGATTGGGATTGAGAGCAGGGTCATGGGAGACCACAACATGCCCGTCTGCCGTGATGCCGACATCCACTTCCAGACTGGAGACGCCAATAGTCAACGCCGCTGCAAAGGCGGGGAGTGTGTTTTCCGGCATCAGTCCGCGCGCGCCACGATGGCCCTGAAGATCAAAAGCCATTGCACTGTTAGATAAGACGGAAACAGCAAGGCAGAGCGCGGCTAATCGGAGAAACATATCAATTCAGTCCTTTGAAACCTTGAACATATGGACATAGGGCACCTTGTCTGACCAGGCAAAAAACAAATTCAAAATGACAATCTGTACACAACTTACTGAGATGTTTTTCATTAGCCGCCTTAATTGAGTTTGCAAAATGTGCCGGAACCGGAATAAACTTACCGCAGCAGGCAAATTCAATAACAAGTCTGTACGCGGGGCATCATGTCCATGTCATTCAAGTGTCACGGAACAATGATCTGAAGTGCGAGCGCACTTCATGACCCAAACAGGGAGAATACTATGAACTTAAAATCTATTCTGATCGCCGGTGTATTCGGTGCATCGTCGTTGATGACCACCGCAGCATGGTCCGCTACCGATATTCAGTGGTGGCACGCCATGGGCGGACGTCTTGGCGAAGTCGTCAACGAGATTGCCGAAAACTATAATGCCAGCCAGGATCAGTACAATCTCATTCCCACCTATAAGGGTGGCTATGAAGATACAATGACTGCAGGCATTGCGGCGTTCCGGGCCAAGCAACAGCCTAATATCATCCAAATTTTTGATGCTGGTGCGGCGACAATCATAAACGCCAAAGGCGCAACCATTCCGGTTGCAGAACTGATGACGAAATACGGTACTGGTTTTGACATCGAAGATTATATTTCCGGTGTTCGCTATTTCTTCGCCGATTCTGACGGCCAGATGATTGGCATGCCTTTCAATTCATCCACACCGCTGCTGTATTACAACAAGGATGCATTTGCGGAAGCCGGTATCGAGAACCCTCCCGCAACATGGGAAGAACTTGAAGCAATGGCACCGAAGCTGAAAGAAGCCGGTTACATTGCATTGGCCCAGAGCCACAGCCCATGGATCATGGCTGAAAACTTCCACAGCCGTCACAATATCCAGATGGCAACAGGAAACAACGGCTACGATACAACCGACGTGAAGCTGCTCTACAACAATGACCAGATGAAAATGCACTGGTCAAAAATGAAAGAGTGGCTGGATGCGGGCTATTACGGTTTCTATGGCCGTGCCTGGGGTGACAATCAGGATGCTTTTGTTCAAAAGAAAGTGGCCATGTGGCTTGGTTCATCCGGCTCCTTTGGTGGTCTGACAAAGTCTGCAGACTTCAAATTTGGCGCGTCCTTCCTGCCTTATTGGAAGAGCATTGTTGATGAGCCAACTGGCACCTTCATTGGTGGCGCGGCTTTGTTCGCAATGGCTGGCAAGACCGATGAGGAATACAAAGGTGTTGCGGATTTCTTTGCTTATCTGACCAATCCTGAAAGCCAGGTTTTCTGGCACAAGGAAACCGGCTACGTGCCAATCACAACTGCTGCGTATGATATGGCCAAGGAACAAGGCTATTATGAATCAACGCCAGATGCCGAAATCGGCATCTTGCAGTTGAGCCAGCCTGGTGGTGAATGGACCAAAGGCTATCGTCTTGGTTACTACGTTCAGATCCGTGAAGTGATGTACAAGAATTTCGAAAACATCTTCTCCGGCAACGCGACAGTTGATGAGGCTTTCGCGGCTATGGAAGAAGAATCCAACGATCTTCTTGAGCGTTTCAACGCGACTTACAACTAAGCGATCCGGTTATAAAACCGGTTTGGTGGCGGGTTCTGCCTGCCACCAAACTGCTTAAACCTATTTTCCTCGGGGGAGCCGTCAATGAAGCGCGTTCAATTTGAACACAGTTCCATTCCATATCTGTTCATTGCGCCGCAGATTATCATCATTGCCGTGTTTTTCCTGTGGCCGGCCGCACAGGCCATGTACCAATCATTTCTTCTGGAAGATGCTTTTGGACTGTCCTCACAGTTTGTCTGGTTCAAAAACTACTCAGACACGATTCTAAGCGGATCCTGGTTGCAGGCCGCCTGGTTCACGATGGTTTTTTCTGTGCTGGTAACGTTTCTGTCGCTTGCCATAGCGCTTCTCTTGGCCGTCAAAGCCAATGAGGTCCTGCGCGGCGCACGCACCTACAAGACAACGCTGATGTGGGCCTATGCCATCGCGCCACCTGTGGCCGGGTTGATGGGCAATTTGATGTTCCACCCTCTGATTGGGGATCTCTACAAATTCTTTAACGCGATCGGCTGGGAT
>CAZOCA010000006.1:14826-16969 GCA_964578105.1 uncultured Pararhizobium sp. | reverse complement strand
CACCAATCATGATAATCGACTTGGTTTCCTCGTCGGCAAGGAACATTTCCAGCACGTCAATGAATTCTGTGCCCTTGACCGGGTCGCCGCCAATACCGACAGCGGTCGACTGACCAAGATTTTCATTGGTGGTCTGGAACACGGCTTCATAGGTCAGCGTGCCGGACCGTGAGACGATGCCAACATTACCCTTCTTGAAGATGTTGCCTGGCATAATGCCGATCTTGCACTCATCAGGTGTCATGATGCCCGGGCAATTGGGGCCAAGCAGACGGGATTTTGAACCCGCCAGATGATCCTTCACCTTCACCATGTCGATAACAGGAATGCCTTCGGTGATGCAGGTAATGAAGGAAATCTCGGCATCAATCGCCTCGATGATCGCCGCTGCTGCACCTGCTGGTGGTACATAGATTACCGATGCATCGGCACCGGTTGCTTCCTTGGCTTCCACAACGGTTGTGAAAATCGGCAATTCCTTGCCGGCTGCAACGCCAGCGCCTTCGCCAGCAGGCCAGGTTGAGCCACCCTTTTTGGGGTGAATACCGCCGACCATCTGTGTGCCGTGATAGGCGAGCGCCTGTTCAGTGTGGAAAGTCCCGGTTTTACCGGTCATGCCCTGAACGATGATTTTCGTGGATTTATCGACGAGTATGGACATTTACGCGCCCTCCTTCACAGCTTTGACGATCTTCTGCGCAGCATCATCCAGATCATCTGCAGCAATGACATTGAGGCCCGATTCATTAATGATGACCTTGCCGCGCTCCACATTGGTGCCTTCAAGGCGCACAACCAGCGGCACCTGCAGACCCACATCCTTAACGGCGGTGACCACTCCCTCTGCAATCACATCACAGCGCATGATGCCGCCAAAGATATTCACCAGAATACCTTTCACATTCGGATCCGCAGTGATGATTTTGAAGGCAGCCGTCACCTTCTCTGTGGTCGCGCCACCACCCACATCCAGAAAGTTCGCAGGTTCTGATCCGTAAAGCTTGATGATGTCCATGGTTGCCATGGCCAGGCCGGCCCCATTGACCATACAGCCGATGTCACCATCCAGGGCCACGTAAGCCAGATCATATTTGGAGGCTTCGATTTCCTTGGCGTCTTCCTCAGATGTATCCCGCAAGGTCATCACATCATCATGGCGGAACAGCGCATTGCCATCGAACGACATTTTCGCATCCAGCACCCGCAGACGGCCATCTTTCATGACGATCAGAGGATTGATTTCCAGCAGGCTCATATCCTTTTCAACAAAGGCTGTGTAGAGCAGCGGAAACAGGAATTGGCCATCTTTTCGGGCAACGGCATCAAGCTGCAATGCATCACACACCTTGTCCGCGACAGCAGATGTTACGCCATCAGAAAAATCCACATCAATCGTGTGAATCTTCTCGGGCGTGTCTTCTGCAACGGCTTCAATATCCATGCCGCCTTCGGTAGACGCGACGAACGAAATTTTGCCGGTTTCGCGATTGACCAGAAGCGAGAGATACAATTCCCGCTCAATATCCGCGCCATCTTCAATATAAAGACGGTTGACCTGTTTGCCAGCTGGACCAGTCTGTTTGGTCACCAGCGTATTGCCGAGCATTTCCTGCGCATGGGTCACCACATCTTCATGTGAGAAAGCAAGCCGCACACCCCCCTTGGCATCTGGACCAAGTTCCTTGAACTTGCCCTTGCCACGCCCCCCGGCATGGATCTGGGATTTGACCACCCAAAGCGGGCCGCCCAGTTTCTGCGCTGCAGCTTCTGCCTCGTCGGCGGAAAAAATCGGCACACCATCAGCAACAGGCGCGCCATATTCCTTCAACAGCGCCTTGGCCTGATATTCGTGGATATTCATGAATCACTCTTCCTTGATTGTGCTCAGAGCCAAAGTCTATTTGAGAGCGGGTGCAATTTTCTTACAGGCGTCGACCAGTGCCTTGACCGATCCAACGGATTTGTCGAATTCGGCCTGTTCCGATTTGTTGAGGTCAATTTCAACAATGCGCTCAATACCACCGGCGCCGATGACAGCGGGAATACCGACATACATGTTTTTAACGCCATATTCGCCGTTCAGCGCAGCTGCACATGGCAGCACACGCTTTTTGTCTTTCAGATAGCTTTCGGCCATTGAGAT
>CAZOCA010000006.1:0-14816 GCA_964578105.1 uncultured Pararhizobium sp. | reverse complement strand
TAAAAAGCAGAGCCTGTTTTTAAAAGCGCCACGATCTCTGCACCACCATCACGTGTGCGCTGAACAATCTCATTCAATTGTTTCTTGTCCATCCAGCCCATTTTGACCAGATCAGGAATTGGAATACCGGCCACTGTTGTGTAGCGGGTCAAAGGCACCATGGTGTCACCATGCCCACCCAGAACAAACGCCGTTACATCTTCAACCGACACATTCAATGCCTCGGCAATGAAATAGCGGAAGCGGGAGGAATCCAGCACGCCAGCCATGCCAACAACTTTGTTCTTTGGCAGGCCTGAAAATTTCTGCAATGCCCAGACCATGGCATCCAGCGGGTTGGTGATACAGATCACAAAAGCATCGGGTGCATATTTCTTGATGCCCGCGCCCACTTGCTCCATGACCTTCAAGTTGATTTCCAGCAAATCATCGCGGCTCATACCAGGCTTGCGCGGCACGCCTGCAGTCACAATAACCACATCCGATCCGGCAATATCGGCATAGGACTGCGTTCCCGAAAGACGTGAATCAAACCCGTCCACTGGAGAGGATTCTGCAATGTCCAGGGCCTTGCCCTCAGGTGTTCCCTGAGCGATGTCGAACATCACTACATCGCCAAGTTCTTTCAAACCAATGAGATGCGCCAATGTGCCACCGATTTGCCCGGAGCCGATAAGTGCGATTTTATTGCGTGCCATTTGAGGTTTCCCTTTACGTAAGATAGAGATAAACGCTTGCGCGATCAGATAGTTAGCTTTTCCGTTTCGCGCCTTGCGTAACGCAACTGTTGCCAAAGAACAAGTCAGCCAATGGCGAAAATCTGCCCTTTTCCGCGTGAATATGTGTGATCAGACCAAACCGCTGGTTTCTTCAGCGTCTTTACGTATACGTCAACAAATGACGCGCTAGTTTGATCCATCATCCACAACCATTCCATGCGGTTCAGCCAGATAATCCTTCGACTGCATTTCAATAAGACGCGATACTGTACGATCAAACGCGAATAATTCATTACCGGATTTAGCGCTGTAAAGCCGGTCTGGCGCATCAGCAGCCGAGGCAATCAGCTTCACCCGATAATTATACAGCGCATCAATAAGATTGATGAACCGCCGTGCCGCATTCGCCGAGCTCTGTGTGAGCAGCGGAATCTCTTCAAGAATGACACTGTGATACAGCTGAGCGATGGCAAGATAGTCGGCCGCGCCTAACGGCCTGTTACACAATTCATCAAACGAGGCGCGGGCGATCCCTTGAGCAGCTTGCGGAATGATAATTTTGCGCCCCTTCATCTCAATCTCGGCTGTGGCTCCCGGCTCATTCTTGCCGGTCAGATCCAGCCATGCCTGATCCAAGCCATCCTGTGCGGCCTGGCCAAGCGGCGAAAAATACGTCGTGGTCTGGCTCAGTTTCTCGAGCCGAAAATCCGTGCGGGCGGTCAGTTCAACCACATTCACCCGGCTTTTCAACAGCGCAATGAATGGCAGGAACAATTGTCGATTGAGACCATTGGGATAGAGCTCATCTGGATCCACATTTGAGGTGGCAACCAGTGTCACGCCATTTTCGAAGAAACGTTCAAACAGCCGTCCCAGGATCATCGCATCGGCAATATCGACAACGTAAAACTCATCAAAACAAAGAAGTTTCATATTCTCGGACAGGGCGTCGGCAACAGGTGGGATCGGGTCACCATCCTTCATCTGGCCATTCTTGATCAGTGCCCGTTGCGCATGAATGCGTTCATGAACATCGGCCATAAAGGCATGAAAATGAAACCGCTTCTTCTGCCGGATCGGGGATTCTTCAAAAAACAGATCCATCAGCATGGTCTTGCCACGCCCAACTCCGCCCCAAATATAAAGCCCCCTTGGTGCGGTTTTTGGACCGGATTTGGCAAACAGCCAGCCAAGAGAGCTTTTCTTGGACGCAAGCTCGTATTGTTTCAGCGCTTCTGTCAGCTCGGAAAATTTGTCAATGAGGGCAATTTGTGCGGGATCACGCTCAATTATGCCATCTTCAACAAGGCGTTGATAGCGCGTCTGCATGGCTTGCGGCATGGAGCAACCAGAAACTGGTGGGAACCTTAGCGACTAACAGAAACGGGTGCGCCGCTTTTTGTTTGTCCGGAGAAACGATTGCCACCTGCTGGCGACAGACTGGCAACCTGTGACCCTGTGGCCCCGACAAGAACCACTTGGTTGTTCTGCAAATCCCACGCCGTAACATTGGCAAGTTCCACAGAATTGCAGCCCTTCGTCGTGGCACGATAGCCGCCTGTCCACGTGGTCAGTGTCATGAACAGCTGGCATGTATCTGCTGTCGACGCCAACTGCCAGGCACCAAGCATATCAGCGCGGCTCAGTTGAACCGAAGAGACGGTTGGTTGAATAGGCTGTGGCGCGGCGGCGGCGGGCGCCTGGGTAATCTGCGTATTGGCCGGTGGCGTTGTCACCAGTGGCGGCGCGGCGTTCGCAGCGGCGGCTGGATCAAAGGGCTGCGCACCAACTGGCTGACCCTGTTGTGTCAAAGCCGGTGCTTGCGCATTGGGATCAAAGGGCTGTCCTGCCTGCGTACCATCAGCTGAGGGAAGCGGCGGAAGGTCACCAGATTGAACTGGTGCTGTCGGCGAACCCGAGAACGGATTTGGCAAACGCGTTTGACAGGCACCAAGCAGAAATGAGGTTGTCAGGAGGGCAACAGCGCTCCGTGTAACCACAGATGTGCGACTGTTCCGTAAGCGAACCTCAGTTCCGGCAATAGCGGTGGTAGCGCCATGACTGGCGAAAGCCGCTTGGATTTTCTGTCCGGACATTATAGTTCCCCTGTGACTCAACTCATACAATTCGTCGACGCGAACGCCCTATGGTCCTGTTTTTGACCAAATATACTGAATATTTTATTGACGCCACGGTTAAAAAAATCAATGCCGCAGTGAAAATACCGGCAAGATTTAGGTGTGGCACGTGTTGGAATTGTGGCACAGGCTCATTTCGAAGGCAGAACCGCCAACATTCCGGCCAGTCTGATTCACTCTTGAAGACGCCTAACGATTGTCATAAATCTCTGCTAGTTGGCGTAAACGTGACCTTTGGTATTATGTTCAGTCCCTGAACAGGCGTATCAGGTGGCGCCGGAGGTGTTGAGGTTCAACTCTTCTGAACATTATTAATGACTGGGGGTCACCATGGCTCTTTATGCACATACTGCCTTGAAGGACCGTGTGTCGGAAGCTCGTCAGGCCCGTTCTCGCGTAGCGGTCAAAAACCACGTTCACATTGTGGACAAGCTGATTGCCGAACGCGCAATCGGGCTGGCCTCCCATTGGTCCTGGCCCGTTATCCGTCCCATGCTCTACAAGCTGCTGGGTTACAAACGCGCTGTCACCCTGTCAGATGTCGTGGCGGACATGTCGGGGCCCGACGCCATGTCCTTCGTGTCGACCATGCTCAATCTGCAACTGGATATTTCCGGTCTCGACCGCATTCCAAAGGAAGGTCCCTTCCTTCTGGCAGCCAACCACCCGACAGGCATTGCCGATGGCGTTGCCGTATATGATTTGGTCAAAGCGGTCCGTCCCGACATCGCCATTTTCACCAATCGCGATGCCGTGCGTGTTGCCCGCCGGTTTGACGAAGTGCTGATCCCGGTTGAGTGGCGCGAGGAACATAAGAGCCGCGAAAAAACCAAGGAAACGCTGATCAGAACCGCTGAAGCCTTCGATGACGGCAAAGCTGTCGTGATCTTCCCCTCAGGCCGGATCGGTTATTGGGCCGATGAAAAGCTGAATGAGCGCACATGGCAAGCCACCCTTGTTACGCTCGCAAAGCGTTACAAAGTGCCTATTGTGCCGGTCCATGTGCGCAGCCGCAATTCCGGCCTGTTCTATCTCTTCAGCCGCATCTCCAACGAGCTGAGAGACATGACCGTCTTCTACGAACTGCTCAATAAATCAGGCACCGGTTTTGGCCTGAGCGTTGGCAAGCCGATCTCTCATGAAAGTCTGATTGGTGATGCAAACGAGTTGACGGCAGAGCTGCAGACCCACACCGTGGCAACACTGGCAGAGGACCGAAACGCACTCTTCAAAGGCCGCGTGGACGCCTAAGTCCGGAGTTTGAACCCCTGTTGCAAAAGACTGGACAATAACGCCGGATTTGCGGGATCAAATCAGTTGGAGCAAAAAAGCCGATGGCTGCCAAACTGCGGAACCTGTTTTTGTTGGGAACATCGCATGTTGGCAAATCGACTTGTGCACTTGCATTGGGCTCTACAGCCGGAATGGCAGTGATATCCACCGACAAGTTAGGGCGTCATCCGGGCCGTCCATGGACTGATGTGCCGAAGGAAGTCGAAGAGTTTTATCAACACCTCAGCGACGATACCATTCACTGGTTTTTGCGCGTCCACCACGAGAATATGCGCCCCGTTATTCAGAATTGCATAACAGAAATGCGCCAGGCAAACCGCGCCTTTGTACTGGAAGGGTCTGCATTGAGACCCGAATATCTGTCATCCTGGAACATCAGAGAAGCGTTTTCCATTTGTCTTTACGCAGATGACGACTTCCTAAGACGGAGAATCGAAGCTGAAAGCAACCGTGCCGCACAAGGTAAGCCGATGAAAATCGCCATCGACAGATTCATTGAACGCTCTCTTCGCGAAAACGAGGCGCTTGTCGAGGCCGCGAACAGACATGGTGTGACCCTGCTCGATGTTACCCAGGTAACGAGCGCGAAAAGCCTCATCGAAAAATTGAGCGCCCACATTGAGATCGCAACCAAGTGAACGACAGAAAAGCAGACCCACACTGTGGCCACACCGGCACAGGAAAGGAACACCCCATTCAAAGGCGGCGTGGAGACCTGAGTCCGAAGGTCGAAAACTGTCCATCACTTTGCCAGGCCACCAAGGCACTGAGCTTACGGCCGTCGAGGCTCATCGCCGCTCGCGCCCCACGGCACCCAATGGAGATTTCACATTGAAAGCCAACTTGTTTCTGATCAACGGGCAAAACAAAGACAACGCCTTTCAAGCCTCTGGCCTCGATGATTTCAAGCTAAGTCCCAATGGGCAAATAGGGGTGGACACGCTTGTCGCCTCGCCAGATTGGACGCTCTATTCGATCGATCCTGCGAAGGGTAAGGCAATGCTCGTGGAAATGCCGGCAAGAACCGATTTATCCAATTCCGTCTTTGTCTACCAAGACCAGTTTGATCAGGGCTTGCGCGCTGCAGTCCTTGAACTCGATGCCTTTATTGAAGCCAGTCAGGCGATTGCGCCGCCAAATCATCTATCATTTTTGTTCTCAACGGGGCGCTGTGGTTCAACATTGGCCAGCCGCATCTTCGCAAAACTACCTGATGTCTGGAGCCTCTCGGAGCCCGATTATCTCACCAACATAGCCATGGCACGGCTGAAATATCCGCGCGTCGAGCTTGTGGCGTTGGTCCAGGCAGCCACGCTTTGGACATGTCGCCCGCCGAAGGGCCAGGCACCAACAGCCATCATTATAAAACCACGCAGCGAGGCAACCCTGATCGCCGAACTGTGCCGGGAGGCATTTCCGAACTCGCAGAATGTATTCCTGTATCGAGACTTACTCGGCTGGGCGGATTCCATAGGCAAGCTTTCACAGCGGGCCATGGACCCGGCGATTGTTTATGCCGAGAGCGAGTTTTGGCGTGACTGGTGGGATCATGTCATGGCGGGTCAGCCACTGACGACATTAAAAGACTATTTCCCTCCAGATCACGGGCCGATTCTGGCGTCAGAGTTCTTCACTTTGGCATGGGATCTGCGCATAGAAGGCTATCTCCAGGCACTGCGGCGGGGCATGAACTTTACGGCAATTCACTATGCGGACCTCAACAAAAACAGAGAGCAGGAGACGGCTCGTCTTCTCAGCGGCTGCGGATTGTCCACCGACTATCTGAATATGGCGATGCAAGCGTTTGACGTGGACAGCCACACCGGAAGCGTCAGCGGAAATGCAACACCCTCCATGCCGATGCCAATGAACCAAAGGGCGCGAGCCACAGCCTTGTTGGCCCGAATGGGAAAGCGCGACTATGTAGAAGCAAGACTGCCAGATTAGAGTCTGAACCCAATTGGGCGATAGCATAATGACAGAACAACACAGGAAACTGTTCGGCCATGCCACATAGTGCCGATAGCAATTGTTACTGGCGCAAAACAACTGAGCAGGAGACGTAACGCAGACATGTATGACCCAAAAGGAAACGGCAAAGAGAAAACGGTCCAATCAGTGCAGTTTGCCGAGGCAGAACCACCCAGTCATTTGCGTGGGATCGTACATCGATTTTTAGAACTTAAGACAGACGGTACGCTGTCGGATGATTATCGATTTCATGCGTTGCCAGATGCATGCGCCTACATCGTCTTTGACCAATTGAATCCAAAAATCGCAGGGGTTTCCAAATTGCGAGCTGCGTCCGAGGAGCTCGATTTGGGCAAGGCATTTCACTATGTAAACATTCGTTTTTTGCCTGGCGTCTGGCAAGGTGGCCGTGATGAGGTTGCTTACGGCATGATTGATGCTGCCTATTCAGGGGGCCTGCCGCTGATCGAGATTAATCGTCAGCTTTCCAAACGAGCCTTTATTGATAAGCAGTCGGTTTTGTCAGGATTCGTAGAAAGACTGATCGAAAGTAAGCTGGTTGTAGCCAACCCTGTCACTGAAAAGATATTTCAAAACCTCGACGGGATTCATACGGTTTCAGACATGGCAGCTGTTTCAGAACTGTCGACACGCCAGCTCCAACGAACGCTCAAACGAACCACCGGTTTTGCTCCACATGACTTTCTCAAAGTGCTGCGCCTCCAACAAACTCTGAACGGCAATGATGCATCTTCTTACGCCGACCAGTCGCATTTCATACATTCGTTTCGCAAAGCTACTGGCTACACACCGGGTAAATATTCTCGAAAATTTGATGTCTGATATCTACAATACAGACCAACTTCGACTTGCTATCTGATTGTCATAATCGATAACAAACAGGAGTTGGATATGACAAAAATGAACGCAGTTGGATGGTTCGACATCTATGTAAGCGACCTGAATCGGGCAGTTGCCTTTTATGAAGCTGTATTGGGGCACAAACTGGAAGATATGGCCGATCCAACAGGTCAATCACAAATGATGAGTTTTCCTGCTGACATGAATTCATACGGCGCAGCCGGCGCTTTGACAAAGTCAGACCATGCGTCCCCCGGAGTAGGCGGCACTGTCGTGTATTTTTCTGCAGAGGATTGCGCAGTAGAAGAATCACGCGTTGCCGCGGCTGGCGGCAAAGTCATCAGACCAAAATTCTCCATCGGAGAGTTTGGCTGGGTCACACTGTGTCAGGATACCGAAGGCAACATGTTTGGTCTCAACTCCTTGAAATAGACTTCCTGTGATTAGGAGTGAGCTCAAAAAGCGTCATATTCGGCGCAGGTAACAATTGCACGGGCATGTCAAAAGATGGCCCGTGCTACGCCTGCAATCCCTTCAAGACCGGATTGGAGCATATGTGCATTTGCGAATGCAGCGGTCTTTAAACAATGTCCCGGAACACATAGCCAAACCAGGCGAAGAACAACACCCAGAGTAACAACGCCAGCCGCATCAGGACGGAGAGGCCGGCACCACCATAGGCTGTTCTGGACACGCCCAATCTGCTTAGACTATCGGGATTTGTTACACAGTCACTGACAAAGGTGATGGATTTACATGATAGAGATTTTCTATTGGGCAATGATCGCCGCATTTCTCACGCACGAACTAGATGCGGTGAAACGGCACGAGTGGCGGATATTGCCATTGGTGAACCGCCTCCCTGAAAAGCTGGCCGAGCAGGTGTTCATCTGGACACATGCTCCACTATTTCTGGCGATCCTTTGGTTTTCAAGCAACGGGGCGCAGACGCCATTTGCCGTGGCCTTTTCGGTATTCGCTATTGTCCATGTAGGACTACATTGGGCATTTAGAAAACATCCCAAGAACGAATTCCGGGGCATCAGTTCCTGGTCAATCATCCTGCTCGCAGGCACGTTTGCTGCGGCTCACTTGGTCGCATTTGGTTGGCAATAGCGATATAAGAGCCAGAGTCTGCTGCCTGTGAGGCAGAAGTTCGAATCTAGTTGAAGCCCACTTGTCCGCTGAGCCGTCATTCGCCACAATTCTCTGAATGTCAGTTTGCCCTCTTCAGCACGCAACCAACCGCACTGATGTCAGGCGGCGGTCTTTAAACAATGTCCCAGAACACATAGCCAAACCAGGCGTAGAACAACACCCAGATGAACAGCGTCAACCGCATCAGGCCGACGCGGCGAAGCCGGGCATACAGAAAACTGCGCAGTAGGCCGGACAGGGCCAATACCACCACAATTCTTGAAAAGCGGGCAATGGTTGCCGGTTCCAGAAACGCCAGCAATGGCGCAATGCCGGCTTCAAAGGCTGTTGCGGAAAAGATTTTGAACGGAACGCCGGTAAAGCCGCCAAACAACAGCGCGCCCATCGGCTCCGCAGCCATATCAGTGGACGCATAGCGCAACAATTCCTCGGTAATACCGGGAACTGTCAGAATGAAGGATCGGACAAATTCCGGGTTCACCTGCGATAATTTGTAAAGAACAATGCCGCCAAGCATTGTGCCGATCAAGGCAGCAAAGGCAGGGACCATGGCCTTCAGCACGCCGAAGCGCATGACAGCAAGGCTGATCAGCACATCCACCATGATAAAAAACCACAGGGCTTCCGCAAATCCCCAGATGAAACCCACGAGTGACCACACCAGCAGCCAACTCCAGGTCAGGGCATTTCTGGGAGACATGGGACCGAGCAGCAGCCCAACCATGGCAGGACCTACCCTTTAGACGCGTCGTTCAACCATCATCTTCTTGATCTCAGCAATGGCCTTGGCCGGGTTGAGACCCTTCGGACAGGCTTGCGCACAATTCATGATGGTGTGACAGCGATACAGTCGGAACGGATCTTCCAGATCATCAAGCCGTTCACCAGTTGCCTCATCCCGGCTGTCAATCAGCCAGCGATAGGATTGCAACAGAACCGCGGGACCAAGATAGCGATCACCATTCCACCAATAGCTTGGGCAGGATGTTGAGCAGCAGGCGCACAAAATACACTCATACAGCCCATCCAGTTTCTCGCGGTCGGCTTCGCTCTGCTTCCACTCCCGTTCCGGGCTTGGTGTTGTCGTTTTGAGCCACGGCTCAATCGACCGATGCTGAGCATAGAAATTCGTCAGATCCGGCACCAGATCCTTGACCACAGGCAGATGCGGCAGAGGATAGATTTTCACATCCCCGTCAATTTCATCCATGCCCTTGGTACAGGCCAGCGTATTGGTGCCATCAATATTCATGGCGCAGGACCCGCAAATGCCCTCGCGGCAAGACCGTCGGAAGGTCAGGGTCGGATCAATATTGCTCTTGATCCAGATCAGCGCATCCAGAACCATCGGGCCGCAATCATCCATATCCACATGATAGGTATCGACCTGCGGATTACCGTCCCCATCCGGATTCCAGCGATAGACGCGAAATTCACGCAAATTGCTGCCAGACGGTTTTTCCCAGGCTTTACCCTGCTTCATCTGTGAGTTTTTAGGCAGTGTCAGTTGAACCATGATTGAAAGCCGCTCTCAGCAAAAACGAATTTAATAAACGCGGGCTTTGGGGGCGATCTTCTCCAACGGTATTTCGTTGGACAAGGGGTCAGCATGAACCGGACGGGAGTCCAGTGTTACTTTCCCTTCTTCAGACACCCACGACAATGAATGCTTGCGCCAGTTCTCATCATCCCGATCCGGGCAGTCCTCACGCGCATGAGCACCACGGCTTTCTGTCCGCGCTTCGGCGGAGTAAACTGTGGTGATGGCATTGGCCATCAGGTTTTCATACTCAATGGTTTCCACAAGATCCGTATTCCAGATCATGGACCGGTCGGTCACCTGAATGTCGTCTCGCGCATCCCAGATTTCCGACACGCGCTTACAGCCATTCTTCAAGGTTTCCCCGGTCCGGAACACCGCAGCATCTTCCTGCATTGCTTTCTGCATTTTCAGGCGCAGATCAGCGGTGCGGGTGCTGCCATTGGCATTGCGCAATTTATCAAACCGCTGCAGTGCCTTGTCGACGGATGCCTGGTTGAGGTTCTCATTGCTGGATTTCGGATCAACAATTTCACCGGCGCGGATAGAGGCCGCCCGTCCAAACACAACCAGATCGATCAAAGAATTAGACCCGAGACGATTGGCGCCATGCACAGAGGCACAGGCAGCTTCGCCAACGGCCATCAGCCCAGGCACCTTGGTGTCAGGATTGCCGTCTTTGAGGGTCATCACTTCGCCCCAGTAATTGGTCGGGATGCCACCCATATTGTAATGCACGGTCGGCAGGACCGGAATCGGCTCCTTGGTCAGATCAACACCGGCGAAAATCCGTGCGGATTCCGAAATACCCGGCAGACGCTCTGCCAGAGTTTCCGGCGGCAGATGATCCAGATGTAAATGGATGTGATCCTTGTCATTGCCCACGCCGCGCCCGTCGCGAATTTCCATGGTCATGCAGCGGGACACAACATCGCGTGAGGCCAGATCCTTGTAGGTCGGCGCATAACGCTCCATAAAGCGCTCGCCTTCCGAGTTGGTCAGATAGCCCCCCTCGCCGCGCGCGCCTTCGGTAATCAGGCAGCCCGCACCGTAAATTCCGGTTGGATGGAACTGAACAAACTCCATATCCTGCAAAGGCAGGCCCGCACGTGTGACCATGGCGTTGCCATCACCGGTGCAGGTATGGGCGGATGTGGCAGAGAAATAGGCCCGGCCATAACCGCCGGTTGCCAACACCACCATTTTGGATTTGAAGGCATGCATCGTGCCATCATCCAGCTTCCAGGCAAGAATACCCTGACAGGTGCCTTCTTCCGACATGATCAGATCAATTGCCAGATATTCGATGAAGAACTCGGCGTCATGTTTCAAAGACTGGCCATACAGCGTGTGCAAGATGGCATGGCCGGTGCGGTCTGCTGCAGCGCAAGTACGCTGCACAGGCGGGCCTTCACCATATTCCGTCGTGTGGCCACCAAATGGCCGCTGGTAAATTTCACCCTCTTTAGTCCGCGAGAAGGGCACACCGTAATGTTCCAACTCATAAACGGCCTTGGGCGCTTCACGCACCATATATTCAATCGCATCATGATCGCCGAGCCAGTCTGACCCCTTGACCGTGTCATACATGTGCCACTGCCAGGAATCCGGCCCCATATTGCTGAGACTGGCCGCAATGCCGCCCTGCGCTGCAACTGTATGCGAACGCGTGGGAAATACTTTTGTTATACAGGCTGTACGCAGCCCTTGTTCCGCCATTCCCAATGTGGCGCGCAGACCTGATCCGCCAGCGCCAACAACAACGACATCGAATGTGTGTTCGGTAACGTCATAGGCCTTACCATTTGCAGCAGTCACCACGGACTAACCTCCAAAGCTCAATTTCAGAATGGAAAACACCGACACCAGCGCAATCGCTGCCGTGAAAAATGTGTTCCCGAGTACGAGCACAATTTTCATGCCCTCTGAGTGAATATAGTCCTCAATCACAACCTGCATACCCAACCGCATATGCCAGGTGACTGACAGAACCGCTGCGATCAGGAAAATGGCTCCAAGCGGCGAACCTGCCGCTGCAACAAATTCTGCATGGGTAGCCCCAGACAACATGATGACAATAATCACAAAGCCGATGACCAGCGGCACATTGGCAACGGCTGTCAGTCTTTGTTGCCAAAAATGCGTTGTGCCATCCTTGGCTGATCCAAGATGGCGAATGGTTTTCAAAGGTGTGCGCATTGACATGCTGATTTGCTCCTATCGCACCATATAGCCAATGACCCAGACAAGAACTGTCAGAATCACCGAGCCTGCGAGTGTGGCCTTCGCCATTGTCTCACGTTCAACTTCGCCGAAGCCATGGCCCATGTCCCAGACAAAATGGCGCAGGCCGCCCAGCATGTGATGCAGCAAGGCCCATGTGAAGCCAAACAGGATCACCTGTCCAAACCAGGACCCGAAAAAACCCTGGACCCAGTTGAAGTATTCGGGGCCGCTTGCGGCCGCAAACAACCACCAGGTCAGCAAAAACATACCAAAATACAGGCCGACACCGGTGATGCGGTGGACAATGGACATCACCATCGTGAACAGCGGCCGGTAAACCTGAATATGCGGAGAAAGGGGTCGATCAGCGCCAATGCGCGGATGAGGGGTGGGTGTCGTCTCAGACATGAAGTGCGCCTTTATTTGCAGCAAAGCCAATCGGCGAGACAGATTTTGGAAGGAGCCCGCCAGAAAATTGACCTGATATTGCCATCAAGTGACCTGTTCTTAGAAAACTTAAGCAGCCACGTCAAAGTAACCTTTTGACCCATGGTGCTTTAAAAGAAATGAAAGCCTATTGAAGCAGAACGCGTTCCACCTCAAACCCGTACTCACGAAACAGGGCAACCAAACCCTCTTTGCCCGGCAAATGCAGCGCTCCGACCGCAATAAAAGCCCCACCCTTCGTTAGATGAGGCAAAGAACGTTCGGCCATGCGCCGATTGCGATCAACAATCATGCTTTTGGCAAAACCCTCTGGAATGTCCGCCAGTGGCGCGAATGGCATTTCGATTCTCTCAAGTGCCAACATCTGATCCATGCGCTCTGCATCATAAAGCGCAACCAGTGTCGCAGCAAAGTCTTCGATTTGATCTTCGTGCAAAACCAAAGTCTCCAGCATCTTGATTCCTTCGGCCAATGGAATGCTGGTAATCGCGTCCATCTGCTCGGCAAAGGATTCAAGGCCGGCTGTGGGAATGCCAGCAGCTTCAGCTGCGCTGGCAATGCGCACATCAACCGTATTGTTCATGCCTCCGGTGCTTTCCAGCATTCCCGGCAATTCACAGGACGGAATGGAAATCAGCGCCGTGACGACAAAGGGCCGAAATCCGATCAGGGCAAAAGGTGGCAGTCCCATATCCGTCATCAGGCGTTCCAGATTGCCATAGGCCTGCGGGCTCATGAAATCTTTCAATGTCTTGCCATTGCCCAGAAACAGGTTCCCCATCTGCAGCACCGATTGTTCTGCAACAATCGTTTCATTGGCAATATCAGGGATTTCAGTGATAACCAGCTTCGACTGCAGCACCAGATCAAGAACCGTCGGCGAAATCTCCGGAACGCTCAGTTCAGACAGATGAATTGTACCGAACAGATACGATGTTTTGCCGTCAGGCGCAGTGATCCGCCACAACAGCCCTTCACCGTTGGGAATAGCTCGCGCTTCGCGCTCCAGATTGGCATAGACGTCCGGATAATCCGCTTCCAGTTGGCTTACAATACTTGTACCGGTGCAACTTGGATGCGCCGGATTGGCTGTTGCAGCTGTCATCCCAAACGCCACAAGCAAGCCTGTAAGCCCAAGCACGCAGCCAAGAAATCCCTTGCGCCAGATTGCGGTCACAACAATTCTCCTAATAGTCAGACAAAGTTATATCGTCAGAATAAGTGCCTTCGGTCTCTTTCCAGACCGCCTGTCCGCACATCATGGAACCACTTTCAGGATTATGCGTCAGCGTCGGGCTGCCATGCAGGTTCCAACCGGCACTTAAGGCCTTGGAGACGCGTTTGCAAAATGACGAATCATCCGGACCTGTAAGATATCGATAGAGTTTCATATTGTTTCCCGCTTCATGGTATGTCCTGCTTATTGAGTGGCATCTGCAAGGCCCGCTTTCACCAGCACGCGCTGAGCAGCTTTGAGATGCAGAAATTCCACCATTTTGTTGTTCACAGTCAAAACCGCTTTGCCCGTATTGGCCGGATCGGCGAACGCTGCGCAAATGGCTTTCGCCTCCAGCACATCCGCCTCAGCCGGTGTAAAGGCCGCCATACAGGCCGCAATCTGGCCCGGATGGATCAGGCTTTTGCCATCAAGACCAAGTGCCGCGCCCTCATCACATTCCGCCTGAAACCCATCCATGTCTTTCAAATCTGTGTAAACGCCATCCACCAAAGCCAATCCATAAGCGCGGCACGCTGCAAGGCATTGCATGATCCACGGAATATAGGCTGCCCGTCCCGGCACCAAAGGCGTACCGGTCAGAAGCGCAAGATCATTTGTTCCCAGCATCAGCGCTTCCAGTCTCGGGTCAGCCGACACCGCCATTGCAGCAATCTTGCCAATATTCATCAGCGCCAGCGGACTTTCAATCATACCCCACAACCGAATGGAAGCTGGCGCATCGCTCGCTTCAAAGGCGCTGAGCGCCGTCTCGATATCAGCTGCCTTGTCAACTTTGGGCAGCACAATGCCATCTGGAACCATTGCCAGAACAGCCAGAAAATCTTCCGCTCCCCATTGCGTATCAAGCGGGTTGACGCGCACCAGAATGCGGCCCTTTGGGCGCTCCCCTTCCAGCGCCGCACGCAAGGCTTCTCTGGCATCAGCCTTGTCAGCACTGGTAACTGAGTCCTCCAGATCAAAAATGACACAATCAGCTCCCAACATGTCAGGACTGCCCAGCACTTTTGCAACGGCACGATGATTGTTAGCCGGGACATACAATATGCTACGATATGCGTTGTTTTTATTCATGAGATTTCCAGATAATTGAGCACCTTCTTATCACCCACAAACTGGCTCCTGTCAGCAGTCTTTTCATGGCTTTCGCACTGTGAACCTGTTACAGCAGCGATTATATGCCCGGTGAAAAAACCAGCGGTTCCCAGTGCAAAACACATTTGATG
>CAZOCA010000005.1:0-18045 GCA_964578105.1 uncultured Pararhizobium sp. | reverse complement strand
TACGTATTTCGCGCCTTCTTTGACGATGGACTGAGCCAGAACAGTAGCAGTTGTTGTACCATCACCAGCAACGTCGTTGGTTTTGGAGGCAACTTCACGCACCATCTGTGCGCCCATGTTTTCGAACTTGTCTTCCAGTTCGATTTCCTTGGCAACGGATACACCATCTTTGGTGATGCGCGGTGCGCCAAAGGATTTGTCGAGAACAACGTTACGGCCTTTTGGGCCCAATGTTACTTTTACAGCATTGGCAAGAACGTCGACGCCGCGCAGCATCTTGTCGCGCGCGTCGCTGCCGAATTTTACTTCTTTAGCAGCCATGATTTTGAGATCCTTCTCTCAAGTCGTGAAAATCTAAAATGTGATTAAGGGCAGAGATGGCTTAGCCAACAACGCCCATAATGTCGGATTCTTTCATGATCAGCAGATCTTCACCGTCGAGTTTAACTTCGGTGCCGGACCATTTGCCGAAAAGAACACGGTCGCCAGCTTTGACGTCCAAAGGTTGAACCTTGCCGGTTTCGTCACGTGCGCCTGCGCCCACTGCAACGATTTCGCCTTCTTGTGGCTTTTCCTTAGCGGTATCTGGAATAATGATACCACCGGCGGTCTTTTCCTCGGACTCTACGCGGCGAACTACCACACGGTCGTGGAGAGGACGGAATTTCATCGTCTTCTTTTCCTTCTGCTAGGCATCCCAATTGGATGCGAAACGTTGATCTGAAACTATGTTAGCACTCGTTACAAGAGAGTGCTAACGGACTGCCGGGAGATAATGATTGCAACGGCCTGTGTCAACAGCAGAATGCGAATTGGGTTCTGAATAAATGTCGAATTCATTCGGTTGTTTTAAAAAGTCGAAGATGGAAGATACGCGTCCTAAGTCGGATGCGGCAGTTTCTTTCGTCCGGCGACAAGGCAGGCCAGGACAACAAGCGCTGCTCCGAACAATGTGCGACTTTCCGGGACTTCTCCAAAAAACAGATATCCGAACACAACCGCCCAGATCAGGGCGGTATACTCTATCGGGCCCAATCGGGAGGCCGTCTCGCGCTTCAACGCCCAGACGATCATGAGATGGCCGGCTGTTCCCAAAAATCCGATTGCCACAAAGAGCACGAACAGGCGTTCATCAACAGCGGCCCACTCGGTTTGAGGCAGAGGCAACAGACCAAATGGCAGGGCTAACAGTAGGGCAAAGCCAGACTGCAGCATGACCATTTCTTCCGGCGCGGTATGGGCGGTGTGCTTGCGTGACAGCACAATTGACAGCGCATAGAACAGACTTGCCAGTAACGCGCTGAGCATGGGGATCAATGCACCGCCCAACGGTTCTAGAAACGCATCGCCAAAGATAACCAGCACGCCACTAAACCCAAGCGCAATTGCCGCCAGGGCAGAAGCGGCAATGGGTTCACCCAGGATCACTCTGGACAGCAAGACCATGAATAGGGGCGCTGTGAAGACAATTGTCACCGCGCGTGCCAGCGGAAGCTCGGACAGTGCGAAAAAGAAACAGCTGGCGGTGAGAACAACAAACACGGCTCGTACCAGGCTGGTGGACAGGAGGTGCCATGAGGCAAGCCGCGCCAGGCGAGCGGGAAGGGATGCCAGTGGCGTCCTGTAAACAAGGAAGATAAATGCAAAGACGACCCCGACACCGTAGCGCATGACAACGATTTGCCAGGTTTGCAGATCAAAGGACGCTGTTTTGATACCGGCATCCAGCAGGGACAGCGCAAACAATGCGACCGTCATCGCTGCCAGTGGAGCCAGATCATGTTTGGCAAGTGCAGTATCGGTCAAAGCGGGCCTATGATGGAGCTGTTGGTGCGTTGCAGACAAATAGGTGTTCCCAACTCTGCCCAGCATCTCCCAGATACCGCACAACCGGCTGTTTGGCGAATCCCTGTTTTTCGTAAAATCTGTGGCCGCTCGCAAAACGCGTGTCGGTCCAAAGCCGCAGTGATTTCAGATCGCGTGCGCCTGCCCATTGTAAAGCTTCAGCATACAGTTCCTGCGCCAACCCAGTACCCCGCGCGCTTTTTGCAACATACATTTTGTACAACTCAAAAACGCCTGGTTTGCGCGTAGGAACAATCGCAAGACAGCCGACTATCACAGTGCCTTTGCCTGATGCGTCAGCCGCTCTGGCCACCCAGATTTCGCCGCCCAAACCCCGGTAATGCGTCGAGACCGCATCAAGCTCTCTAAGCTCGTCCTCAACAAAGGGGCAATTTTCATATTCGCTGTAAACCGCTGCAATGAGCGTTGCCAGCCCGCGGCCCGATCGATCATCAGCCGTTTCGATTACAAAATTTGTCATGCTGGTTATTGAGTTCTGACCCTAATTGCCTTGTTGCGGCATGGTCCCAAGAATGCCTTTGATGCTGAAGCCTTGCACAAATTGCGCTGCTTGGCCTGATGCCAGATCGCGCAGGGTAAAGGCGGCTTCATAATCTCCATCCAGCAGGGCAGGTGTCGTCAGGTTTATCTCAATCGAAAACTCGGCAACCCGCCCGGAAACTGTTTGGGAAACGGACGCAAAATCCTGCATGCTTGCCAACACGCGGCCGCTGGTATGACGAATATCTACATCAACGGCAAAGGAGAGGGACAGAGCGTCTTGGCTCCCCTCATAGCTGAACCCAGCCAACACGGTGCTGATTGACAGGACCTCCCCAGATCGCAGGATTGCAGTTTGCTGCGGTTCACCATTGATCAATAATGTGGTTTCAACAATTTTGAGCTGTTGCAGGTTCCACAACGCGTCTGCGGCCTGTTGCATACGCTCAATAGCTGCGGGCATGTTTCCCTGACGTGCAAGGGCTTCGGCTTCCCGCGCTAAATCAGAAGGGCTTGCCGCCATCGCGGTTGAAGCAGATCCTATTGAAAGCGCCAGTAAGGCAATTCGTAAAACCTCTGAAAACGGCGCGGAAGAATTGCGGCAATACATGATCAGGACCCAATACAAAGCGCCGAAGGTGTCTCACAATCCGGCAGGTCTTATTATCGCATGAAACAAGGCCTGCAACAAAATGATCAAATAAATAACGTTAAACGCTCTGGCTCAACCAGGATTGGCGTTTTCGGTAGATGGTTGACGGGCTTATTTCCAACGCCGCAGCTGCGCGGGAAATATTGCCATCATAGCGCGTGACGGCCGCTTCGATAATCGACTGTTCCTGTTGCCAGAATGGCAGACAATCATGTCCCTTGGAACGGCCTTCAAACGAATCCTTCACACGTGCTTCCGCAATTGTGGTCTTTATACCTGCGTCCAGAACTTCTGCCGCAACAGAGCTGGATCGCATGGAATCGGGCAACATATGCGCCTCTATAGCCTGACCATCATTCATGACAATCGTATGGCGAACCACATTCTGCAGTTCCCGTACATTCCCTGGCCAATGATAGTGTTTCAGACAGGCTTCAGATTGAGAAGAAAAGGTCGTGAAGGCTCTTCCTTCTTCTCTGACATAGGACTGCAGAAATCGATTGGCCAATACAAGAACATCTTCTTTGCGCACCCGCAAAGGCGGAACAAAAATTGGCAGAACATGCAGGCGATAAAACAGATCTTCCCGAAACCGTCTGTCAGCGACGGCCTTGTAAGGATCACGATGGGTCGCGCAGATAATGCGGACATTCACCGAGCGCGTTTGAACATCGCCAATCCGGCGCACGGTTCCTGTCTGCAGGAAGCGCAACAATTTTGCCTGTAGCGCCATATCCATATCGCCGATTTCATCGAGGAATAACGTTCCCCCATCAGCCTGCTCGGCGGCACCTGGATGATCGGCAACAGCGCCTGTGAAGGCACCCTTGCAATGGCCGAACAGCTCGCTCTCCATCAGATCTTTTGGAATGGCGCTGCAATTCAGCGCTACAAAGGGTCTGTCCCCGCGTCCAGACCGGGCATGAAGGGCCTCGGCACACACATCTTTCCCGGTTCCGCTTTCGCCAGTGATGAAGACAGGGGCTGCAGAGGGAGCGACGCGATCAATTTGTTGGTAGAGTTCCAGCATGGCGGCAGACCGCCCGCAAAACCCCTCAAAGGCCAGATCACTGGTCTTCTGGGTTTTCGCCTGCTTTGGGGCAGAAGAAGCCGGACTGATGCTCTCCAGCAAAGCGACTTTTTTCTGTTTGGCTTTCAGACGCCGCTTCAAATCTTTCTGATAGGAGGCCAGAGCCTCACCAATGCGTTTTTGCAGCGTTGATTTTCCAACGGGTTTGATGAGAAAATCCCAGGCGCCCGCACGCATCGCATCAATGGCCGATGAAAGGGCGCCGAGGCCGGACAGGCTGATCAGCTTTGCATGCGGCGCAACTGAGGTGAGGGCTTCAACACCTTGAATGCCGCAAACGCTTTCCATATCTGCCAGAATGATCGCTGGGCCAGTGGCTGCAATCTGCTGATGGGCTTCCTCAAGATTACGCACGACATCGAGGCAGGTGGTTTGATCTGCCAAGCTTTCAGCTGAATTTGCGGAGGAGCTTTTGGTTGAATTTGCCACCAAACTTTTGGTTAAATTTGATTGTCTGGAAATGAAATCGTTAATCAGCGTGCCAATGGCGCGTTGCTGGGCCTCATCCCCTTCAATAAGAAGGATCGAGTAGGATAATTCGTGCTCGGTATGCTGCATCAAATATGTTCCAGGCCTGCGCTGAACCGATGGTCGCTGTCCGCTGTACTGGCACAAGAGACCAGAAAGGCTTGCAGTCCATCACTGCTGAAAGGTCGAAGCTCAATTTTCGTCTAACAGGGTAAATAAACCGTTTCCGATCGGCAATTGGATTGGATTTTGGCCTGATTGTTTTCCAAACAGTCGTTTTCCCGCAAGATCACTTCGAAAATCTGGCACGCTCCACTTGGAAAAAATGCCGTTGTCATTATTGTCGCTATATGGATCGAATCATCGCCACGCTCATATTCTGCTTTATGCTCGCAACCGCGATGGCTATTGCGGTTGGGGCGCGAACTATATTTGATTTGCCGTTGCTCGCCAGTATTCTGATTGCCGGATTTCTGTTGCTGATATTCACATTGACGCAAGGGTTGGCAGTGCAGCGCAAGCACCATATGCGGCTGGAAACAGAAATAGATAATCTTGCCGAAGAAATTGCGACGGCCCGCAAAGGCTGGTCAGCCTGGAATTCACGTCTGCAAGTATGTGAAGAACGCGTTGATCTTCTGGCCGAGGATCTGGGTAAAGCGGAAGATTATGAGGCGCGTGCAGATATTGCCGAGCTGAGTGCCCTGATCAAAGACATTGTTGAGGCTATGGGTGATGTGGATATTCGCCTGCAAAATCATGGCCGGCTTCTGACATCTTTGCCAAGCCAACGACCTGCTGAGCCACAAGTGGTAAAGCCGGCAGCAGATCCTGACCAGTCCGCAGCCGATGCCATTGAAGATCGCAACGTTGATGCAACAAAGCTGTCTGCGTTGCGCCGTGCTTTGAATAGCAATGCTGTCACCTTCGAATATGAGCCGGTGGTTCGTATGCCACGACGGCAAATCTGGGCAGGCTTTGCCAAGGTCAATGTTCAGGTTCCCGGTGAACGCGATCAGGCTGTGTTGCGAAAAGTAGCTGCCGAAAACGGATTGCTGCCATGTATTGACCTCTTGACCCTATCCCAGGCAGGTAAGGGCTCCAGCATCAAGCTGGCTGATGGTCAGGCGGCGCCAGTTATCTGTCAGTTGAATTTGGAAAGCCTGCTACCAAATCCATTCTCAGATGCTTTTGAAGAGGCTTTGGAAACACAGCGGGACAACGCACACAATATCATTCTTGAGTTCCCTGACAGGGCGATAACCAGTCAATTGGCCGCCAATGCGCGAGACAGTGAAAGCACAGCCTTGCGCGCCAGATTACGCCGTTACGCGCGCTGGGGTTACAGCTATTCTCTGCACAAAAACGCCAGAGTTGGTCTGGCTGCGGATTATGGCATGCTTGCCGAACTCGGCTTCCGCTACGTCCGCATCTCTGCAAAGCCGCTCATTACAGCGTTGATCGCTATTGAGAAGGGCGAAAAAACGCCGTTTGATCTCCACCCAGCTGACTTGGCCGGACTGACCGGCCGCTACGGTATGGAGCTGATCATCGGCGATCTGGAAAATGAATCCATGGTGCTCGAAGCTTTGGAACTCAATGCAGCATTCGCAATGGGCTACGCCTTTGAAGTCAGCCCAGCCCGGCGTGCATCCTGACAATTTTTTGAATGAGAGATTATGCAGCTGTGGACCCTCGGACTTGTTCCGAGGGTCCACGAAGTCGGCAATCATAAAAGCCAATCAGCCCTTAATCTCTTCAGCGGCCTGAGCGACTGGCGGCTGCCCAACAACAACGGTGAGCAGTGGGCTTGAGAAAATACGCTTGGCAACGCGCATGGCATCTTCCAGCGAAACGGATTCAATCAACTCATTACGCTGATTGATATAATCCGCGCCGCGGCCTTGTATCTGCAAGCCAACCAACTGATTGGCAATCTTGTCAGACGTGTCGAAGCGCAGTGCATAAGCGCCTTTCAGATAGTCTTTCGCAGCGCGCATTTCGGTCATGGTCGGTCCAGTTTCTGCCATCCGCTTCAACTCGGCAACAATCACTTCGCGCGCTTCTTCCGCCCGGTCACTTCGCGAGCCGACGCCGACAAAGAAAAAGCCGCGTTCGTCAAAGCTGGAAAGATAGCTGAAGACCGAATAGGCAAGGCCGCGCTTTTCCCGCACTTCTTCGTAGAGCCGGGAGGTGAAACTGCCGCCGCCCAGGATGTGATTCACAACATAGGCCGTGATGAAATCGGGATCTTCGACCAAAATGCTGTTGCCACCCATTCGGATGGTGGTTTGCGGTTTGTCTAGCGGCACCACAATTGTCTCTTCCATAATCGGGGCAGGGGCCACGATTTCCGGCAGTTCCTTACCTACGGGCAGTGCGCCAAAGGTTGCATCAATATGGGCGCTGGCGCTTTGAGCATCGATATCGCCCACAACGGCCAGCTTTAGTCCGTTTTGCTTGAAAATCTGACCATGAAGCGCCCGCAAGTCATCGGGTGTAATACGTCCAAGAGATTCGATAGTGCCCGAGCGTGGCGCGCCATAGGGATGCGCAGGGAAAGCCGTGGTGAACCATGTTTCTGCTGCAATGTTGCCGGGATCCGTCAGATCACCGCGCAACCGGGCCTGAATACGTGAGACCATCCGCTCCACTGGCTCCTTGTCAAATCTGGGTTGTGACATGGCCTTCCCCAGAAGCTCGAAGGCAATGTCCTTGTTGGAGGACAGCGTGCGCATGACACCCGAGAACCGTTCGGCGCGCGAGCTGAATGATAAACGAACCGCGGTTTCATCCAATGTCGCCTGAAAGGTCTGGCTATCCATATCCGCAGCCCCTTCATCCAGTGTCGTAGACAGGAGTTCTGACAGTCCTTCCTTGCTGGAAGGGTCCAGCACTGATCCACCTGTCAACGAGAAGCTGACAGTAATCAGCGGGACTGTGTTGTCAGAAACAAGCCAGTAATCCAGGCCGTTCGGGGTTGTGATTTCCTGAACATCCACTGCCATAGAGGGCCGGACAAGAAAACTGGCCGCCAGAAGTGTGAAGGCGCCGATCAGAAGAGTTTTAACGACGACAGGTCTTTTGAACATGGTCAAATCCAAATATCCAGAAATCAGGAAGGGTTTTCGCCATCTGCCGACAGCAGATAGCCGGTGATGGAGCGGTTAGCATCAAGGTATTGTTTCGCAGCGTTTTGAACATCGTCTGTCGTCACAGATTGGAGCAATGCTGGCCAGTTTTGAATCTCTTCCAGGGTCTGGCCTGTGGTCAGACCAACGCCGATAATCCGGGCCAGGGACGCCTGATTGTCCTGCGCATAAACCGTGTCGGAAATCATGCGATTGCGCGCTTTGTCCAGTTCATCCTGCTCAACGCCACCGGTTTGGATGCCCTCGACAATGTCCTGAACTTTTTCGATCAGTTCCTCAAGCTTCTCTGAACCATTTGGCACAGCATAGACAGAGACACGGCCACTATCGAGTTGCTGCCCCTGATACCAACTACCCGCCGCTGTTGCAGGTCCGCCATTGAGAACCAGTTCCCTGTAAAGGCGGCTGGTTGACCCGCCACCCAGAATCTCGGTCAGCAAGGCCAAAGCAGCTGCCTCTGGACCCTCGGCGGTGCTGTAGGATGGCGTCAGAAATGAACGGCGCACAGAAGGTTGCTTGACCTGCTCATTGGCCAGTGTAACGGTGCGCGCGGTCTCCATGGGAGGTTCAGCAGGGCGTACCCTTGGCAACGCATCACCAGTGCGCGAAATCGTGCCGTAAGTCGCTTTTGCAAGGTCGAACACTTCTTGTGGCACCACATCACCTGCAACAATCAGAATTGCATTCTCCGGCGTGTAGTGTTTTTCGTAAAATGCAAAGGCATCCTTGCGGTTCAACTGCTTTATCTCGTGTTCCCAGCCGATCACCGGAAAGCGATAGGGATGATTCTTATAGAAAGAGGCATCAATTGCTTCCCCCAGCCGTGAAGATGGATTGTTGCCAATGCGCGAGCTTCTTTCTTCAAGAACCACTTCCCGCTCAGGAAGAACAACTTCATCGGTCAAAACAAGGTTGCGCATACGGTCCGCTTCCAACGCCATCATCTCAGCCAGATGTGTTGGGGCCACGCGTTGAAAGTAGCCGGTATAGTCGCTGGATGTGAACGCATTTTCCTGGCCGCCAATTTCCGCAATGCGTTTGGAAAATGCCCCGTCAGGGTTGGCTTTCGTGCCCTTGAACAACAGATGCTCCAGAAAATGGGCTATGCCACTTTTGCCGGGCGTCTCATCTGCGGACCCGACCTTGTACCAAAGCATATGCGTGACGACCGGTGCGCGATTGTCGGGAATGACGACAATCTGCAAGCCGTTCTTCAACATGCCGGATTCAGCATTGGGAGCAATTTTAAACGTTTCAGCGAAGGAACTTGAAGCAAAAGATGCAGCAAAAATTGCTACAACAAGGTATCGGGAAATCGGCCAAAGTTTCATGAAAATCACTCTTGTCAGAATTCAGTGTCCAGGTGCGGTCGATATACGGGCGTCAGTACGGATGTCTGGCCCGATTACACAATTACATAGAGGAGCGTATGACACTCTGCCACTTAACTTTATGTAAGCCGCACGCAGTTCGGGCACTTAACGCTGTGCAAAATCTTCGGCCCGAACCTTCGGTTTTGTGGAAAAACCCTGTCCGAACACATGCTCAATTTTGCCTTTCAATGTCTGGGCATTGAAAGGTTTGAGAATGTAGTCGTTAACGCCAGCCCTTTTGGCCGCAATAACATGTTCGGTTTTGGCTTCGGCCGTGATCATGATGAAGGGCGTATGGGAAAATCGCGAGTCTTCGCGAAGCTTCAGCAACAATTCGTAGCCGGTCATCGGCACCATATTCCAATCGGAAATAACAAGGCCATATTGGCGCTCTTCCATCAGCTTATAAGCGTCTTCACCATTGGGAGCGTCATCAATGTCATCAAAACCAAGTTGCTTCAGAAGATTCCGGATAATTCTGACCATGGTCGTGTAATCATCGACGATGAGTACAGGCATAGTGAGGTCAAGCGCCATTTTCCATCTCTTCAGTTCGTCGGGCATTTGAGCCGAGGATAGACAGGTAACTTGAAAGTTTGGTTAAAATAGCTGTTCTTTCTGCCCGCTATGGGTGTGGCAAAATGGTACAACCCACAGAGGGGCAGATGCCATCTTGACGTTGAGCAGCCCACACGGCAGTGTGCGCCCAGCTTACAACATGCAACACATTGTATGACCAAAGTAACGCCAGAAAAATCGTTATCGCCGGACCTCCCTTATGCCGCTGCCTGACATTGAGACCGATTTCGTCCTGCTGGATGGCGACGCTGAACTTCCTGCCCAATTGCGTGGCGCGATTGTGGTCATCGGGAATTTCGACGGATTACATGCCGGTCATCGTGTCATCTTACAGCACGCACTGGATCTTGCTGCCGGCACGGTGCCGGTGCTTGCACTCACATTTGAGCCTCATCCCAGAAGTGTCTTTAAACCGTCTGAGCCTGTGTTTCGCCTCAGCCCGATGCGAGAAAAAGCGTCCTTATTGCAGGCCTGCGGGTTGAAAGGGGTTGTGAACTGGTCGTTCTCCAAAGAATTCGCAAGCCTCAGCGCCCGGACGTTTGTGGACGATGTTCTGATCAAATATCTGTCAGCTTCTCATGTGGTGGTGGGCTATGATTTTCATTTCGGCAAAGGGCGAGAAGGCAGTCCAGCCTTCCTGTTCGCTGCCGGTCAAGACGCCGGTTTTGGTGTTACAGTCGTGCCAGAAGTGACACTGCCGGACGGTCTGGCAGTGTCTTCCAGCGCAATCAGAACCCATTTGGAAAATGCGGATATGCGGTCTGCCAACAATGAGTTGGGCTATCGCTGGTTTGTTCAGTCCAAAGTCATTCATGGTGAGAAACGCGGGCGGGATTTGGGCTATCCGACTGCCAACATGGTTCTGCCATCCTATTGCAAATTGGCGCTTGGTATTTACGCAGTCAGTGTGCGCAGACAGGATGGAACACTCCATCACGGCGTCGCCAGCTATGGTCGCCGACCGCAATTCGACAACGGCGCTCCGCTTCTGGAAGCATTTCTGTTTGATTTTTCAGACGATCTTTATGGTGAAATGCTGATGGTCACATTTCACGAATTTCTGCGTGGAGAGGCCAAATTTGATGGCGTCGATGCATTAGTAGCGCAGATGGATAAGGACAGCGCCCAGGCCCGCGCTATCCTCAAAGCCGCAACGCCGCTTTCTGCGTTGGATGCAAGGTTGTCTTTTTAGGTTGGTTTCAGGTCAAAGTCTGCTGGTCTGTTGCGCCAGCTTCTATGATCGCGGGCAATTCTCAGACACGTGTCACACCTACAGGGAACACTTGAGAGAGGACTGAGTTTTGGTAGCGATACATTTCCTGAGGCTTCCTGAAAACTCGAAATTGTCCCTGCGCAATCAGATTTGCGAAATGTTGAGCGACGCAATCTCAAAAAACAACATCGCGCAGAATGAGCCTTTGCCATCATGTCGCGCACTTTCAAAACAGCTTGGTGTCTCCAGAAACACGGTCTTTGCCGCTTATGTCCGTCTGATCGATTCAGGTCTTATCCTGTCCAGAAACCGAAGCGGCTATTTCGTCAATCCCGAAATCGTAAAGCGTGTGCAACTATCCGGAGGCGGCAAGGCAAAGGTTCACGCGCCGCTCAAGCTCGATCTTACGATTAAAGGCTCAGATATCATGCCTTCCGAGTTGCGCAAGGTTGAGCATCCGGACGATTGGAACACCTACCCCTATCCATTCATATACAACCAAATGGACCCGCGGCTTTTCCCGCTTCAGGAGTGGCGCGAATGCATGCGCCTAGCGCTGAACTCCAAAGGCCTTGCGGATTGGAGCGGCGATTCTGGCGGTGCAGACAGTGCAAACCTCGTCAAACAGGTTCAGCAAAGGCTGCTGACTTATCGTGGGCTGGATGCGGGAGAAGATGAAATCCTGATCACATCGGGCGCACAAAACGCTATTTTCTGTCTTGCTACGCTGTTTGGGCGAAAAAACCGCGTGGTTGCCCTGGAAGACCCTTGCTATCCGGAGGCGCGCAACGCCTTCACCTTGGCCGGTTGCAAAATCGTCAATGTTCCGGTGGATGAATTCGGCATGAGAATTGGTGACATGCCCGATGATTGCGGGCTCGTCTATACAACGCCCAGTCACCAATTCCCGACAACGGTGACCATGTCGGAAGAGCGGCGCATTCAATTGAGCCAGATGGCTGCTGAAAAAGGATTTGTCATTTGCGAGGATGACTATGAGGCAGAGATGAACTTCGTCACTGAGCGCGCGCTGCCCATTCGCTCATTGGATCGCACCGGGAATGTTGTCTACATTGGCAGTCTTTCGAAATCACTGGCTCCAGGATTGCGTCTTGGTTACATGGTAGCACACCCGGACATCGTCAGGGAAGCAAAGGCTGTCCGCCGCGCCATGATGCGGCACCCGCCGACATTGCTGCAGGAAGCCATGGCCCTGTTTTTGGGGTTGGGCTATCAGGATGTGCATCTGCGCCGCTTGCATCGACGTTATAAAATTCGTTGGGAAGAGATGCGCCGCGCGTTGCAGGCTCATCTGCCGGATTTGCATATTCAGGCATCTCAGGGCGGCACATGTTTCTGGATTGTCGGGCCAACTGCGCTCGATGTGAACCTTCTTGCTGAGCAACTTAAAAAGAAGGGCGTTCTGATTGACGTTGGCTCGGTGTTCTTTTCAGATCCCGCAAAGGGAACTGGCATGTTCCGACTGGGTTTTGCAGCCATTCCCAAAAAAGCCATAGCGCCCGGTGTGCGGATCATTTCTGAAGAGATCGCTCAAATCCTGTCATAGGCAGCACGACGATTGGCACAGGGCGGATCTCTCTGTCCTTTTTATTGAGGTCATCTGTCCCTGTTTTCTCATTCCATTCAAACCTAGCGTAACGGCACCTTAGACAAGAACTTGCCAAAACATCTGTGGCGAACGGGTGTGGAGAGACGCAAATGACGATCACAAAATGCCCTGTTGATTGGTCTACGCAGAAGATTATTGACAAGCGGAACCGATATTATGCTGCCTCTCAGCGCGCCTTTGTTCCTTATCAGAAGCCGCTGATCCTGAAACATGGCAAAGGCCAATACATCTGGGATGAACTGGGCAATAAACTGACTGATCTGTTGGGCATGAATTTGTGCATCAGTGTTGGCCATGCTCACCCGATGGTTGTTGAGGCGGTCAAGGAACAGGTCGAAGAGCTCACCCATTGCACCACGATGTTCTATCATCCGGTGCCAGCGCATCTGGCAGAGGAAATTGCGGCGACCATGCCGGATGGGCATGACTGGGTCGTCCACTTCACCAATTCCGGGGCGGAAGCGATTGATTTGGCGTTGATGATGGCCAGAGCCAGCACCGGAAATCAGGATTTGATTGCTCTGCGCAATTCCTATCATGGTGCCACCTATGGCGCGCAGGGCGTCACCGGTGTGCAGAATTTTCGCCACAACATCGCGCAATTGCCGAATGTCAGCTTTGCCGCAGAACCTTGCCAGTATCGTGGCATTTTCGGCAAAGGTGTCGCGCCTTATCTGGATGACCTGGACCGCACGATTTCCTTTGCCACGAGTGGCCAATTGGCAGGCATGGTGATTGAACCCGTGCAAGGCTATGGCGGCATCATTCCTATGCCACCTGGCTATATGAAAGGCGCTTTTGAACGCATTCGTGCAGCCGGTGGATTGTGTATTGTTGACGAAGTGCAGTCAGGGTTTGGCAAGACAGGCGAAGCCATGTGGGGGTTTGAATCCCATGACACAATTCCTGATATTGTCGTCATGGCAAAAGGCATGGGTAATGGCATTCCCATAGGAGCCGTAGTGGCAAAACGCCACATAGCCGATGCCATGGCCGGCAAATTCCTGTTTCATACCTATGGCGCGAACCCGGTGGCTTGTGCTGCCGCGCGTGCTGTGCTCAGAATTATCAAAGAAGAAAACCTGATTGAGAATGCCAAAACGGTAGGTGCAAAACTCCATGAAGGTCTTCTTCAACTTAAGGAAGAGTTTGAAATCATTGGGGATGTACGCGGACTCGGTTTTATGCAGGCCATCGAGTTGGTCCGGGACAGAACGAGCAAAGAACCCGCTGTGGAAGAGACAGCATGGGTCTTTGAGAAAACGCGTGAACATGGTTTGATCGTATCAAAGTCCGGCAACTTCAAGAATGTTCTGAGGATGGTGCCACCGCTTTGCCTGTCAATGAGCGACGTAGAGCCGGTGATTACGGCTTTGAGGCGATGCTTCAGCGAGTTTGAGCGGGACTATTCGTGAATTGAGTTTTGTCCGGAATTAAGACTGAGAGAATTGACAGAGGCGACCTGCCAATAACCGACCAAAGGTCGAAAACGAACTGAAACACAAAAGAGGGAATGTTATGATACGACATCTTAAATCGGTAGTAGCGATGGTCTCCATTGCCATTACGACAATGCTTTTTGCGGCAAGTGGTGCGCAAGCGCAGTCCACAATGGACACCGTAAAGGAACGGGGCACACTGCGTGTCGGTGTTATGCAGGCACCACCCTGGTTCTACAAAGACCCAGCCGGTGATGAATGGACTGGCGTTGGTGCATCCGTTGGCAAGGCCATGGCTGAAACACTTGGTGTTGAATTTGAACCGGTGGAAGTGACTTGGGCCACATCAATTGCCGCTCTTCAGGCAGGAAAGATCGATGTTCAGTTTGTGCTCGATGCCACGCCAAAACGGGCTTTGGCGGTGGATTTCCCATCCCAGCCACTGCTTTATTACGCGCTGGCAGTGTTGGCTGACGAAGACCTCACAATTTCCGCTTGGCAAGACCTCAACAAGGAAGGCATGAAGCTCTCAGTGTCCAAGGGCACAACGATGGAAGCCTACATCAAGAAACATCTGCCAAACGCAGAAATCCTGAGCTTTCCTGGCAATGCTGAAGCACTTGCTGCCTTCCAGTCTGGCCGCGTCAACGCGGTCGTCCTGTTCCATCCACCACTTATTACCATGCGCAAAAACGTTGGCCGCGGCCAGATTGTCATTCCAACGCCGATCCGTGCATCTGCATCTTCAGCTGGCGTGCGTAAGGAAGATGACAAGACCTTCCGTGACTGGGTGAACACCACCATCAGCTACATGTACAACACTGGTGAAACACAGAGCCTGTATGAGGATTTCCTGATCTCCTTTGACGTTGACCCATCTACAGTTCCAGCTATCCGCCAGGAAAATTGGTAAGAAAACTGATAGTCTGTTGATATAAAACATGATCCGGGCGGGGTGTTGAACTCCGCCCAGACTTCTCACTTGATGCTGGGATAATCCGAAATGGGATATGAGTGGGACTTCGCGATTGTTTTTCGCGACTTTGATCTGCTGCTACTTGGTCTGGTCAACACCTTGAAAGTCACCGGTTTTGCGCTTCTCTTCGGGGTGCCGCTCGGGCTGGTTCTAGCTCTTGCCCGACTTTATGGTGTTGCGATCATTCGAGTTCCGGTTGGCTTTGTGATTGAGTTTTTGCGCTCCACGCCGCCCATTGCTCAGCTGTTCTGGTTCTTTTTTGCCATGCCGCTGCTGTTGGACATTGAGATCGATCCATTTGAAGCAGCTGTCATTACATTTTCACTTCAGTCATCGGCGTTTTTCGCGGAAGTCTTTCGCGGGGGAATTGCCTCGATCGACAGCGGCCAATGGGAAGCCTCCAAGGCGCTTGGCATGGAGCGCAATGCCCAATTGCGCCGCATCATTCTGCCTCAGGCCATCAAGCGCATGGTGCCAGCATTCATGGAACGCGCCATTGAGGTGATGAAAACCACAACTCTTGTTGGCACAATTTCCTATGCAGATCTTCTGTATGAGGCCAATTCAATTGCCGAAGAGACCTATCGGTACCTTGAAGTTTTCACCGTCGCGGCAGGCATGTATTTCGTCGTGATTTTCATATGCTCCATGGGCGTACGCCACCTTGAGCATTACCTTGGCCGCACCGGCGAAATCACAACAGGATAGGAGGGACTGATGGAATATAATTGGGATTTTGGCGCAGTCTGGACCTATCGGGGCCTGTTGTGGACGGGCTTGCAGAACACAATCATTCTGGCTGTGTTGTGTCTCGTGTTGGGCTTGTTTTTTGGCCTGTTCGTAGGCGCGGCACGTTACTCAACAAGAGCCATCCTGAACTATCCGGCAACCGCCTTTGTAGAGTTGTTCCGTAACACGCCTGTGCTCATTCAGATCATGTGGTTCTTCTTTGCTTTCCCCATCATTTCGCCTTTTCAAGTCGATGCATTTACGGCCGCCACGCTTGGTCTTGTTCTGAACACCACAGCCTTTTCATCAGAGATTTTTCGCGCGGGCATTCAGTCCATTGCGAAGGGGCAGTGGGAGGCGGCCAAGGCCCTTGGCATGACTTACATCCAGCAGATGAAACGTATCATTCTGCCTCAGGCCATTCGGCGGATGGTGCCGGCTTTCATGAACCGCGCCGTTGAACTGGTGAAAATGACATCTCTGGCTTCCGTGATTGCCTATGGCGAACTCATGCACCAGGCCAAATCAATCGCAGCGATCTCATTCAATCCCATCGAGATGTATACCGCCGTCGCGATTTTCTATTTCCTTCTTATTTTTCCATTCGCGATTTTAGTGCGTCGTTTGGAAATCAAATTCCAGCCGGGGAGCTGATGGCTTGACCAACGTTCTTGAAATCAAAAAACTGTCCAAGTCATTTGGCGATCTTAAGGTGCTGGATGACATTGATCTGACAGTATCAAAGGGCAGCACTGTGGTCATCATTGGCGCGTCTGGGTCTGGCAAATCCACATTGCTTCGCTGTGTCAATTTCATGGAAATCCCAAGTGCCGGCCAAATTATCCTGCAGGGTGATCTGATCGGCAGTGGAACCGGCGAAACCATGAGCTACAGTGATTCAGAACTGGCCAAAATGCGTGCGCGTGTTGGTATGGTGTTTCAGCATTTCAATCTGTTTCCTCATATGAATGTGAAGCAGAATGTTATGGAAGGACCGCGCACGGTGCTGAAATGTAATGCGGCGGAATGCGAGCGCCGCGCTGACAGATATCTGGAGAAAGTCGGTCTTGGCTGGAAGGCGGATGCTTATCCTTCTCATCTATCCGGCGGCCAGCAGCAGCGCGTGGCCATTGCACGTGCACTGGCCATGGAACCGGAAGTCATGCTGTTTGACGAAGCAACCTCGGCTCTCGACCCGGAACTGGTGGGAGAGGTTTTGCAAACCATGAAAGAATTGGCGGATGATGGTATGACCATGCTGATTGTCACCCACGAGCTTGGGTTCGCCTATACGGTGGCCGACAGGGTTCTGTTTCTGTCCGAAGGAAAAATTCTGGAGCAGGGCGATCCCGAGGCTGTACTAATCAACCCCAAGCAGGAAGCAACTAAGAATTTCCTGCGAGGCCATGGCTCGTTCCGACTACCTGAACCAAACCTTGATTGAACAACAATATGAAGCCTGTAATCGTCATTGGCGGAGGCATCGTTGGCATATCAACGGCCATCTGGCTGCAACGCGCTGGCAAAAGCGTTACGCTGATTGACCGTGGTAACGCGGAAGCCCAGGCAAGCTACGGCAATGCTGGCGTGCTTGCTTCTTCGTCCGTCATTCCTGTCACAACACCGGGCATCGCGCGTAAAATTCCAAAAATGCTGCTCGATCCGAATGAGCCGCTTTTCGTGAAATTGTCCTATTTGCCAAGGCTCGCGCCTTGGGCTCTTCGCTATTTGTCGCACAGTAAAGCCAGCGAAGTGCGCAGAATTGCAGCGGCCTTGCGCCACATCATTGGCGACAGTCTTGAGGACCATTTGGCGCTGGCTGAAGGCACAAATGCGCAGAAACGGATTATTCCGACTGATTTTACCTTCATGTATGAAAATCAAAGTGCCTTTGAGAAAGACGGATTTGGCTGGTCTGTCAAAAAGGAACTCGGTTTTGAATGGGACAGTTTGAATGAAGCCGAGCGCAAGGCCTATGATCCTGTCTTTGCGCCGGACCTCACCTTTGCTGCCCGGCTTGGCAATCACGGCCGCATCAATGACCCGAGCGCCTATGTGGCTGATCTGACATCCCACTTCTCTGCGCAGGGCGGCACAGTGCTAAAGGGCGAAGTCGAGGATTTCATCCTGGAAAACGGTCAGGTTACCGGTGTGCGGGTGGGTGGAGCACCGTTAGAAGCATCTGCGGTCGCAGTCACGGCCGGTGCGTGGTCGACCCGATTGACCAGCAAGCTTGGCATCAAAATTCCTCTGGAAGCTGAAAGCGGATACCATCTGGAGTTTTGGGAGCCAAACAAAATGCCGCGCTCGCCATCGCTCATTCCCAGCGGTAAATTTATTGCGACGCCAATGGAGGGGCGGTTACGCGTTGCAGGCATGGTGGAGTTTGGCGGTCTTG
>CAZOCA010000004.1:0-19499 GCA_964578105.1 uncultured Pararhizobium sp. | reverse complement strand
CCTGAATGCGCGGCGATGACAGAATAATACCGTCCACACGCCCATCTCGCACAATACGGCGATAGGCCTCCCGCTCGGTTTCCCGTTTGGTGACAGACACCAGAAGATCAATGTCTTTCGAGCCAAGATGCTCGCCAACACCGGCAAGAAACTCGACGAAATGGGGATCGAGCAACAGATTTTGATCCGCAGTCAGAAGCATGCCTATTGTGCCGGCACGGCCTGTGGCCAAACGCCTGGCGCTCGCATTCGCGCTGTAGCCAAGTTCAACCGCAGCGTTCTGCACGCGCAGACGGGTAGCCTCCTTGACCTCAGGGTAGCCATTCAATGCCCGGCTGACGGTGGTCTGGGACAAGCCAAGATGTTCGGCCAATTCACGTAGATTCATGGTCTCAAATATTCGGTTTCGCAAAGGCGTGAGGCAAGATACAATTGTCATGCCTCATAGGATCGCAACTTCACAGATCAATCTCAAAGCGCTTTCAATTGCTTAGTGGAAAAGACCAGAGGCAATTCGTCAACCGTGAAAATGTGCTGCAACGCAACAATGGCAGAGTTCTGCCTGTTTAATTAGATCAATTCAGATGCCAAGCATCAATTTCAAATAGGCCACCTCTAATTTTCCATTTCAAAGCGCTTTAAAACCTCTCGTGATACGGTTGGGGACCATGACTCGCAGATCACGCATTGCAGTCCCGAGTCTGAGCGCTTCCCTGAATTGTTACAAATAAAGCCGCAATACAATCTCCCATTTCACTGAAGAGCATTGTATAGAAAATGCTCAGTTATCTGATCCGGTGCGCAATGATTGATTGCCCTGATACAATTCATGCAGATTGAATTGGCTGGTTTTAAGAGGAATGGTGCATGAGATTTCACAATAGATTCTTGGTAGTGGCAGCTATTTTAACGTCGGCTTTGGGGACTGTCAGCACATCCCATGCCGTCGATCTGTCTATTGTTACGGGTTGGGAAGGCCGGGATCTGCAAATCCTGCGCGCCAATCTTGCAGTTTATGAAGACCGCACCGGCAATAAAGTCGAAATTATCCCGCTGCCGCGTTACACAGATGATCAATTTGAGCGCTATTCGCTGTGGCTCACTGCCCAGAACGAAGAGATCGATCTCTACATGACGGACAGCACCTGGGCACCGCAATTGTCTGAGCACTTTCTGGATATGGCATTTGCTGCGGACAACGTCATTCCCACCCACTTTCCGGTGACGATCGAGTCGCAGACTGTGGACGGGAAATTGTTGGCCCTTCCCATATATGCCGAGTCGACAGCCCTGTATTACCGCAAGGATTTGCTGGAAAAGCATGTCGCTTTCGTACCGGCAAGCTGGTCCGAGATGGTTGATACCGCACGAAGCATTCAGGAAGCTGAACGTGCCGGAGGCAATCTGGAAATGGTGGGCTTCGTATTTCCCGGCGCACTTGGTGAAGACCTGACCGCAACGGCTCTGGAGTGGATCAAATCCCATGGTGGGGGACAGATTATCGAGCCTGACGGCACAATTTCCATCAACAACACCAGAGCTGCCGAAGCTCTTAAGATTGCACTGTCCTGGATTGGCGACATTGTGCCATTGGCAGTCCTTGAATACACAGAGGAAGATGCCCGCAAGGTTTGGGATGCAGGCAATGCTGTGTTTTTCAGAGCTTCGTCTGACGAATTCGCCCGCAGCAAAGCGGACAATGCACCGCTCAAAGATCTGTTCGAAATGACCAGCCTGCCCATTGGTCAGGGTGGGGCCAGCCCTGCCGCAACTCTGGGCGGCTGGAATGTAGCCGTATCGCGCTACACACCGCATCCGGAAGAGGCAACGGCGCTGGCGCTGTTTCTGGCCTCAAGCGACGTGCAGGAACAAAGGGCCATCCAGCAAGGCAAACTCCCAACCATCATTGCCCTTTACAATGATGTGGATGTCACCACCCAGCAACCAGGTATCAGGCGCTGGAAGGGCATTTTGGAAAATGCTGTGCAATTGCCTGCAGCTGCCACCAAGCACAATTACAATGTGGTCAACAGCGAGTTCTGGACCGCCGTTCACAATACGCTGTCTGCAAGCGGATCAGCTGAAGAAAACGTCACGATTCTGGAACGACGGCTAAAGCGGGTTAAGGGAGCAAACTGGCAATAGCAGACGCGTGACCTCGGATATCGAGAAGAACCCGCTTTTAGCATCTTTCTGCGTTTTTGGCGGCGCTTTGATCGATCGCATAGGCACATTTCAAACCACGTTTCATTCGGGGCAGTCGCATCCAGGTCACTGGCAACAGACTGTTGGCGGTGTGGCTGCAAATGGTGCACGACATCTTGCGAATTTTGGCGCAAAGGTGACCTTTGCATCAGTCTTTGCTGATGATTCAGATGCACAGACAGTGTGCAATCGCTTGCTCAACGATGGATTGGCAATAGTCCCGGACTGCGTCATTCCCGGCAGTGCGACCCCCACCTATACAGTCATGCATGACCCGTCCGGTGATGTAGTCGCAGGCCTTGCCGATATGGCGCTGCATCAGCATATGGATGAGACTTGGGCCCGCAAGGTGGCCTTGGCGGGAGCAGACAGCACTCACTGGATTGCCGATACAAATATCGCCCCGATCGCTCTTGCAGAACTGGCAAAGTTTAAAGGCGACAGGCAATTGTTCCTGATGGTGGTCTCCCCCGCCAAAACAGTGGGATTGATGCCCTTGTTGCGCAATTTGGACGGCATCATCTGCAATCGACAGGAAGCCGAGGCTCTGGCAGATGCAGTCTTTCCTGATGCGTCCTTGGCTGCCAAGGGACTTGCGGCTCTTGGCACAGCCCTTTGCATTGTCAGTGATGGTGCCAAAGCCAGTGCTCTGGCCCGCAGAACACCGGACCACTCTCTGCAGCTGACCCAAATAGCGCCTTTGCTGGTTTCAGGCGAGACAGGCGATGGGCCAGAGAAGCGATTTCGAATGACCGGCGCCGGCGATATGTTCGCCGCAGCCTGTCTTTTTGCATTATGCACCGAGACTGCTATAGCCCCCGAAATCATTCTCCGGCATGGCCATGCCGCTGCCAGGCTTGCCATGATGGAAGAGGATTCCTGTCCGACAATCAGTTGGAGCGCTGTGACTGACGCAGCAGACCAAGAAAGCAACAAGAATGACTAAAAACCTGTCCCAGCTCTTGCAGATATCAAAACCTGTCGCTGCGGCTCTGGCCGCTGGAAAGCCGGTTGTTGCCCTTGAGTCGACGATCATCACTCATGGCATGCCATGGCCGCAAAACCTGGAAACAGCTCAGGCAGTTGAACAAACGATTCTTGATGAGGGCGCAGTTCCCGCGACCATCGCGGTGATGGATGGAACCATACGGGTGGGCCTTTCATCAGATGATCTGATGCAGTTGGCAAAGTTGAAGGACGTCCGCAAATTGTCCCGTGCGGACCTGGCCCATGCACTGGTTCTTGAACAGCCCGGTTCAACAACTGTGGCAGCCACCATGCTCTGTTCACAGCTCGCCGGTATCAAGGTCTTTGCAACCGGCGGATTGGGCGGTGTGCATCGCGGTGTCTCGGAGACCATGGATATATCCGCAGATTTGGGAGAATTCCTGAAATCATCTGTGACTGTGGTCTGCGCCGGAGCCAAAGCTATTCTGGATGTTCCAAAAACGCTGGAGTGGCTGGAGACGCTGGGCGTTCCGGTGCTCTCATACGGAACTGATAATTTTCCAGCATTCTGGTCACGCGACAGCGGCCTTGCCTCCCCCTTGCGACTGGATACGCCGGAACAAATTGCGGACTTTATTCAGACCCGTGCTGTTTTGGGACAGGAAGGCGGACTGGTGGTCGCCAACCCGGTTCCGGCAGAGGCAGAAATCGACAGGAAAGATCTGGAACCGCTGATTTCACAAGCTCTGGCCGAGGCCGGTGCCGCAGGCATTGGCGGCAAAGAGGTCACACCCTATCTTCTGCAACGTATCTTTGAGTTGACGGATGGACGCAGCCTTGAAACCAATATTGCGCTGGTCAAAAACAATGCTGTTTTGGCCGCAAAAATCGCGGCAGCCCTATAATTAATTTGGCTAAGCTTCGTCCAGCACTTCCTTGACGGCCGTTGCCAACTGTTTCAGTGAAAACGGCTTGGGCAGGAATGAGAACTTATCGCCTTCATCAAGATTTTTCGCAAAGGCGTCTTCCGCGTACCCTGACACAAAAATGATTTTCAGATCCGGTTGGGTCTCGCGCAATCTCTTCAACAGGGTCGGGCCATCCATTTCCGGCATCATCACATCGGAGATCACCAGATCGATCTGATCATCAATCTCGTCGATTAACTCCAACGCTTCGGTGCCTGTGGAAGCCTCATGGACTTTGTATCCGCGAGATGCCAGCGCCCGGGCGGCAAATGCCCGCACAGCTTCTTCATCTTCCACCAGCAGAATAGTGGCCGAGCCGGTCAGATCTGCATGTTCAGGCGCTTTCTTCACTTCTGCAGGCTGCTCTTCGCCTTCTTTTTCCACATAGCGGGGCAGCATGATGCGGAATGTCGTTCCCTTGTCCACTTCACTGTCGACATAGATGAAGCCATCAGTCTGTTTGATGATGCCATAAACCGTGGACAAGCCGAGACCCGTCCCTTGCCCCACATCCTTGGTGGTGAAGAACGGTTCAAACACCTTTGAAACCACTTCCACGGGCATTCCGGTTCCGGTGTCAGACACCTCAATCAGAACAAATTCAGCGGCAGGAACTTCTGAATGGCCCAATCGCCCAGCTTCATCTGCCAGCATATTGCGCGTGTTCACCTTGACCGTGCCGCCCTCCGGCATGGCGTCTCTGGCGTTTACGGCCAGGTTCATGATGACCTGCTCAAACTGGTTCAAATCGGCTTTAACAGGCCACAAATCACGGCCATGCCGCACCTCCAGAGACACTTTCTCACCCAAAAGACGGTCCAGCATGACCGACACTTCGCTCATGACATCGCTCAGCTGCAGAATTTGCGGTCGCAATGTCTGGCGGCGCGAGAAGGCCAGCAACTGCCGCACAAGGCCAGCGGCCCGATTGGCATTCTGCTTGATGTTCATGATGTCCTGAAAGGACGGATCAGACGGCTTATGGCTGTTCAACAGCAAATCTGAAAAGCCGATAATGGCGGTCAGAACATTATTGAAATCATGCGCCACACCACCGGCCAACTGGCCAATGGCCTGCATCTTCTGACTTTGTGCAAACTGCTCTTCAAGTGTGCGTTGTTCGGTGGTTTCAGAGGCAAAGATAATGGCCGCTTCATTATCATCATTGGCTTCAACACCACTGACATAAATCTTGGCTGAATGACCGCCCTCGCCTTCCAGCGTCACTTCAATCGGCTCAATCCCCGACCGGCCATTGATCGCCGCCGTCAGTGCCGCACGCAGATTGGGCCTGTCACGTTCAACCACGCTGTTGACGAGATCAACCTGCCGGCCCTCGACGAATTCCGGGCCAAACAGCCGCACAAAGCGCGCATTGCAGCGGCCCAAGCGCCTGTCGCGTGTAACCGAAGCAATGGCAATGGGGGTATTGTTGAAGAAGCGTGAGAACCGCACTTCTGCCGCGCGCAGTGCATCAGATGCATCACCGCTTTTGGCCCGGTTGATCACCACACTGCGCGATGCGCCCAGCACGCCTTCTGCGCTTTGCGGCACATGGTGTACCAGCCGTACAGGAACACTTCGACCACTGGCATCCATGAGGTCCAGATCTATGGTCTCGCTGGCAGGCTTGATCAGCGTTCCATTGGCTGCCAGCAAATGCCCGGCGGCCTGATTATCCACCAGATCAAACAGATGCAGATCTGATGGGCGAACCTCCGCAATATCCAGTTGCAGCCATTCAGCCAGCGTCGCGTTGAGATAGGCGAGCCTTCCATCTGGATTGATTGACAGAAAGCCAACTGGGGCATGATCAAGATAGTCAATCGCAGTCTGTAATTCCTGAAAGATGTTTTCCTGCGTTTTGCGATTGTTGCTGATGTCCGAGACCCGCCAGACCTGTAAGGACTGTTCAGCCTCATCGGTCGGAAGCGGTCTGACCTGAACATTGTACCAGAACCCGTTTTCCGCGCGCACCGGGGCGATTTTTCCCGTCATCCCGTTTGCGGCGCTCAGGGACACTGGAAGACGAATCTCCTCATCAGCCGCCTGATTGGACTGGATGACTTGCCCCAGACGGAAAATCGCATCGGCTGCATCCGGATCACGGCTGAAAATGGTTTCGACACTGCGCAGAGCGGCATCATTGTCAGCACCGGTCAACTGTTTGTATGCCGGGTTGGCATAGACGATCCGACCAACATTATCTGTGATACAGATCCCTTCAGACAATGTGTCGACAAACTGGCGGGATAGTTTGTTTTCCTCAGAATCTGTATTCTCACCGACTACGCCAAGCGCCCACAAAAACAGGCAAAGAATACCCAGCGTGGCAAACATGCCCAGAAAGCCCATGACTAACTGGTCGGCATACTCCTGGGGCACATAGAACAGCCCGACCACGCAGACGATCAACAATACAACCACCAGCGTCAGCCGCATGATGCGTTTTTGACCGAGTTCGGTCGCACCTGCTGACCCTGCCTGGCTGTAGTGTTCAGAATTTTTGTTTGAACGAGAGTCTGTCACGACAATCCGGGCTTTGTTATTCATGCAGGCGTATGAGTGGCTCATTGGCAGTTTTCAATGAATCACAACCTTATAGAGACTTATTTGCAGATGCCCGCTCTGTCACGGAATTTGTGCAGTTTGGGCGTGTTTCACCAATCTTGGATCATTTTTTGTTCAAGCGCATCACGAAGCCAATGACCTCAGCAACCGCCTTGTAGTGATCCTCCGGAACTTGATCGTCGATCTCAACCGTCGCGTAAAGTGCGCGCGCCAATGGCGGATTTTCAACAATCGGAACGTCTGTGCTCTCGGCAACTTCACGAATTTTAAGAGCAACAGAATCAATACCTTTGGCCACACAAATTGGTGCGTTCATGCCCTCGTCATAAGAAAGAGCCACCGCAAAGTGGGTCGGGTTCGTAATGATAACAGTTGCTTCTGGCACGCGTGACATCATCCGAGCGCGACCACGTTCCATTCGAAGTTGCCGAATTTTTGCCTTGATCGCCGGATCGCCTTCCGAATCCTTATGCTCATCACGCACCTCCTTGAGCGTCATCTTCTGACGTTCAAAGAACTGATGTTTTTGCCACATGAAATCCAGACCAGCGATGACCGTCATCAGTAGCAGAGTGATCAGCAAAAGCTTGACAGCCATATCATGAAACAGCGGCAAAATGGCCACTGCAGGGCTGATCAGAACACTTTCCAGGCGATCGAGTTCCGGCCAAAGGGCCGCCATGATAAGCACCGAAACAAGGCCAAGCTTTGACATTCCCTTGGCAAAGTTGACCAAAGCTTCGGGCGAAAACAAACGCTTTGCGCCAGCCAGAGGTGAAATCTTGGACCATTTGGGCTTGAGAGGATCTATCGACCAAACAAGTTTGTGTTGAACCAGATTGCCAAGTGCCGCCGCCAGTACCAGCAGAAGAAATGGGACTGCAAGCGCGGTGGCAAGGTCACGCCCGGTTTGCATCCACAAGCCTGCCATGGCGCCCCGATCAAGGGAAAGAGCATGCGCATTGGACAAATAACCGCGCAGCAGCCCGCCAAGGTGAGCTGCACTGATGGGGGCCAAAAAGGCGATCATCAGCGTAACCATCAGCAACACAAACCACGTGTTGACCTCTTGGCTCTTGGCGACTTCCCCGCGTTTGTGGGCGTCTTCCAGCTTTTTGGCGGTGGGGTCTTCGGTTTTTTCTGATTTGTCTGGTTGGTCAGCCATAGCCCCTCCTTTCTATTGCGCCAGAAACCGGCCGAGCAGCGTTGCAAAATACTCGTGATAGACCGCCATCATTGTGCTCAGGAGAAGTGCCAGAAGCACAAATCCAAGCAGAATGGATGCGGGCATTGCGATGAAGAATATCTGGATTGCCGGCATCAATCGGCTCAGCACGCCAACACCCACATAGAATATAAGGCCAAACACCAGAAATGGCGCCGCCATACGAACGCCAAGTGAAAACGCGTCCGACATGGACATGACAGCCATCATGGCCATGTCACTGGTCGGCGGAATGATGCCGGGTTTGAACAGGATGTAACTATCGTGAATAGCCGCTATCACCACGTGATGCATATCAGTGACGAACACCAATGTGACCGCAAGCACGCCTAAAAAGTTGGCGAATAAGGCGCCCTGAATCCCCTGTGTCGGATCAACACTTTGTGCAAGTCCCAATCCCATCTGGTTGGCAATCGTACTTCCGGCAACGGAGGTTGCCATAAGAATCATGCGAACAGTCAGGCCGATAAACAGACCGATCAGAACTTCCTTGATCATCGGAACCAACGCACCGACCGGCCATGTTTCCGCAGCAAATCCCGGCAATTCAACCAAAGGCACCATGAGCAGTGTCAACATCAGCGCAAAAGCAAGCCGTATGCGCGTTGGAATACCATTTTGGCCAAAGCCCGGCAGCAGCATCACCAGAACACCAACCCGCGCGAAAACAAGCATGAAGCGGTAGGCCAGATCAGGAGCCAAGGATATATCCACTTAGGCCGCACCTTGCGAGAGCAAAATCGGTTTTTTGGAGTGATCAAAAGCGGATTCGGGTCGGCAGGCCATCATACCGGATCATCCAGACCCGGCATCACTAACGTCCAGCGACAATATGATCGGCGACCCTATCCATGAAGCTGTTAAGCGTCTGGCCCATAAAGGGCATGGCGATCAACATGGCAACGAAGATGGCTATGATCTTTGGAACGAATACCAATGTCATTTCCTGAATTTGGGTCAACGCCTGAATGAGCGCAATAATAACCCCGACACCAAGGCCGACGAGCATAACGGGTGCACTGATTGCAAGCAGCGTAGTGATGCCATCACGGGCAAAATCAAGCACTTCCGGTCCGGTCATATCAGCTTCTTTCAGGTTACCAGGTCAAATGCCATTCAGATCGGCATCCGCATAATTTCTTCATACGCGGAAATGACTCGGTCCCGCACGGAAACCATAGTCTGCAGTGCAAGTTCCGTTTCCGCAACAGCCGTTACCATTTCAACCATGTTGGCCGTTGGTTGACCGGTCGCAAAAGCCATACTGGCCTGCTCGCCCGCCTTGCCCGTTTCAGCAACATCTGTTGCCATCTGCGACACCATAGATGCGAACGAATTATCCCCCGAAGGCGTAATTTCCTGCGCCTTGGCAGGCAATTGGCTGACGGTCTTCGAAGCGGCGGAATAAGCGTTTGCGGCCCCCAAGGCGGTATTAATAGCCATTACAAATTATCCTCTCAGGATATCGAGCGTACGCTGCATCATCGTGCGCGTGCTTTGGATAACATTCAAATTGGCTTCGTAACTGCGCTGAGCTTGCCGCATATCCACGGTTTCAATCAGCGTGCTCACATTGGGCAATTTCACGTAGCCCTGATCATTGGCTGCCGGGTGACCAGGCTCAAAACGTGTCTTGAAATCTGAGCGATCCTGACGAATCGGCCCCATTTCCACGACCGAAACCCCGGTTTCACGATCCAATGCTGTCTTGAAACTTGGCATTTTACGCCGATAGGGATCAGCGCCTTGTGTGGTTGCCGTGCTGTCTGCATTTGCAATGTTTTCAGCAATAATGCGCATACGCCCGCTCTGGGCGCGCAGTCCCGAAGCGGCGACTTTCATAGAGTCCAGGAAGTCCATGCAAAATTCCTTTCAAATATTCTCATCGACCAATGGCGATTCGGAAAAGGCCCATAGTCTTGCTGTAAAGCGATGTCGCAGCCTGATAGTCGAGTTGGTTGGAGGTCACTTTCATCATTTCTTCTTCCAGAACCACTTCGTTTCCCTGTGGCGTGATCTCAAATGGCGTATCAATGCCAGAGTTCATAGAGGTTTTCAGTGGCGCCATGGCTGCCGAAATATGCTCTGGATGCGTTGTCGCTGCGGTCGGTGTCGTCTGAGAGCCACGCTCGGATGCCGCGCTGGCCATTTGTCCAAAATCCGGCTTTTTCAAATCCCGCACACGGTAGCCTGGCGTATCAGCATTGGCTACATTTTCGGCCAACAGGCGCTGGCGAGATTCGTGCCAAAGCATCTTGGATTTCAGGGCCGAAAGAATGCTGATATCACCCATTCCCATGATTGGCCCTCATGTTCAAATGCCCCGTTCGCTTCGCAAATTAGTTTATGAAGTATTAATGAGGCAGCCATGGTTAACAAAACCTTAACCGTCTTAACAATTTCCTAACTGTGTTGGCTGCATTCTGCCGTAATTGGGTAGCAGGATTTTCAGGGTGGAATGGCCTTTGCGCGGTTTCGACGCTTGATTAGAAGTTAGGGGCGCATAATGCGTGAGTATTTGTTGCAGTTTATGGGCGAAGAAGCAGCCATGGGTGTGCAGTTCATGGTGGCACTTTTGGCAGTTTTAATGCTGTTTGGTGTCTTTGTCTGGTTTCTGCGCCTGATCACAGGCAAAGGCAGACGTAAAGTCGTATCACAGGACCATCGCCTGGCCATTCTGGATCGAACCCAGATAGACGACACCCGCAGTCTTGTGCTTGTGCGCCGTGACGACGTTGAACACCTTGTCATGATCGGCGGTCCCAGTGATGTGGTCGTCGAATCGAATATCGGCCAATACGCCGATGAGAACGACAGACATTCAGAACACCCTCTTCCCGGCCATGAAATTGCGCGGCGCGTAATTGCACAACGCCCTTTGCGCACAATGTCGCTCAGCGGCTCAGCAGCAACAGTTGCTGAAAGCATCGGCCTTGCAGCGGCCAGTCGGCCAGAAGTTTCCCTTGCACCACCACCACCAGCGCCCGAAAGCCCCCTCGTTCACGAAGAACCATCCTTCAAAGCGGCTAGACTTCAGCCGGACGTCTTGATTGAGCCTCAACCCGCAGAAGACTCGCATCCGGTTGTGATTCCTCCCGAACCGCCTCAGCCAGAAGTGCCAGCTGCGCCTGAAACGGTTAGGCCTGCACCACCAGTTGCTGCGGCGCCTGTCGCCATGCCAGCTGTTGCGCCGGCCCCTGTAGAGCCTGCCCCCACAGCTTTGGCGCCCGTAGTTTCGATGCCTGTTGCAGCAGTGCCTGTTCCGGAAGCGCAACCCGCTCCGGCTCCGGAAATAGTGGCCCAACCTGCGCCTGTACCAGAACCTGCACCTCAGCCAGCACCCGAACCGGTGCAGATCCCACAACCGGCGCCAGCTGTTGTAGCGACGCCAGAACCAGTGCCAGAACCTCAACCGGAAGCGGCTCCTCAACCCGCTCCGCAGCCAGTACCTGCTCCTGTGCAACCTGCACCTGTTCAACCCGTGGCCGCAGTTCCTGTATCGGCTCCCGTAGCTCCCACTGTTGCTGTCACTGCTTCGGCTCCGGCTCCCATCCCGGCGCCCAAACCAATGCCTGCGCAGACAGGGCCCACTGTTGCCATGGCAAAGCCCGTTGCTAAACAAGCTGTTTATGTGCGGCAGCCAGCGCCAGTTCTCACAACCGCACCACAGCAAGCGCCACCCGCGCCTGCCGCAGAGCCTGAGGCAACTCCAAGAGACTTATCTGCAGAAATGGAAAACGCGCTCATGCAGGAACTGGAACAGGCGCCCGCCAGCCTGTCACGCGTCAACCATGTAGTCCGCCAGGAACAACCAGCCATCAGCACGCAAGCTGCAAGTGCAGCACCGACAACAACAGTCATGGCCGCAGCATCCAATGCCGAGCAGCAGGGCCACACGACCCAACAGGACATCGATCTGTCCGCCGGTCTTGCAGCGGCAATGGGCCTGGAACCCGAGGCACCTGCCACACCGCAATACAGTGAAGAGCAAAGGGCACAAGACGATTTGGCCCTTGAGGATGCAATTGCCGGAATGCTCATCGCTGATCAGCCGCATAATGGCACTTCTGACCCTGTAGAAAGTAGCGTATATTCGGCCTCAGAATCAGTGCCAGAAGGCCCTGAACGGCCAGTGGACACAACGCGTCCGGGCCGGGTTGATGACGAGATGAGCCGATTGCTTCAGGAACTGGCGATACCAAGCCGCGCATAAGCAACCTTCAATCGTTCTTTCGAGCAACCGGGGCCATTTGGCCATGGCTGCTTGGCCTGATCGTGAGCACGGCTGCCAGCACTGCTTTTGCTCAGGATATTTCTATCGGCTTTGGCGATAGTACCGGCGTCAGCGAACGCGCGATTCAAATTGTCGCGCTTATTACTGTCCTCAGTCTGGCACCCTCTATCCTTGTCATGGTCACCAGTTTCACCCGGATTGTGGTGGTGTTGTCTCTGTTGCGGTCTGCCATAGGTCTGCAAACAGCACCGCCCAATTCAGTGATGATCAGCCTTGCGCTATTCCTGACCGCCTTCATCATGGCACCGGTCTTTGAGACCGCCTATAATGACGGCGTCGAACCGCTTATTCAGGGCGAATTAGAGTTTGCGGAGGCATTCGAAGCGACATCAGCACCATTTCGCACCTTCATGTTGTCGCATGTCCGCGAAAAAGATCTGCAATTATTCGTGGATCTGTCGCGAAGTGAAGAACCGGCGTCACCAGAGGATATAAGCCTGCGCGTTCTGGTGCCTTCATTCATGATAAGCGAGCTCAGGCGAGCTTTTGAAATTGGGTTTCTGATCTATCTGCCATTCATCATCATTGATCTGGTTGTCGCCTCGGTGCTGATGGCCATGGGTATGATGATGCTGCCACCCGTGGTGATCTCGCTGCCATTCAAACTGATTTTCTTTGTATTGGTGGATGGATGGAGCCTGCTGGCGGGGTCATTGGTGGAAAGCTTTCAGACACCAATTCCCATATGATTCGGCACAGAACGGTATGTGCGGTCACCAGACCTGACCACGAGCAGCGACCGGTTCCTTGCGATCGATCACATCACCACGCATAAGCATCACATGATCAAGCATGTTTGAAACCACACAGGCATGGTTGGGGATAATTCTCACCTGTTGACCAACCTCAAGGTCAATCGGTGCCATGCTGACAAGGCGGCCATGCTCTTCGCTCAGTTGGTCGATGACCACATCGCCATGGCCAACAACATGACCATATCCTTCAAGCCCCAGCAAATCTGACGTCAGCACTTTGGAGCCTGCATCAATGATTGCCCGGTTCGGTGTCGGGACAGAGACGACCGTCGCAAGAACAGTGAGCGCACAATCGGAAAAGTCACATGTCCCGCGCGCAACGAGCGAACGATCATTATAGGCATAAGTGCCTATCCGATATTCCGTCGCAACAGGCATTTGATGAGCCTGCCACATGTCAGGTGATCCTCCTGATGAGATGATTCCGACTTTGAGGCCACGGCTCTCAATCAGATCAATAGCGGCGGAGAGCCATTCAGCGACCTTGTCTGCTCGGCCAGCAGGCGGATACGTCATGAGACCGGCAAAGCACAGCCCGGGAGACGCCTCCACTTCAGCCGCCAGATCCGCGGCCTGTTCCGGGGTGGAGGCACCACACCGATCTGCACCCGTGTTACATTCAATCAGCACCGGCAATGGTTGCTGCGCATCAGCAAAGCCAACGCTCAGACCATGAATGACCGTTTGGCTGTCAGCCACAACAGACAAGGTGACGCGTTCTGAAAGCACGCGTAGCCTGGCAACTTTCTCAGCGCCCAAAATGTTGTAAGTTATGAGGATGTCGCCCACGGCTCCACCAGCCACCATTGCCTCTGCTTCGCTTACCTTCTGGCAAGTAAACCCGATGGCTCCCTGAGCCAGCTGATATTGCGCGAGTCCCGGCAATTTGTGGGTCTTGATATGTGGTCGAAGGCGCAGATTGTGCTGATCGCAATAACGCTGAAAATCACGAATGTTTTTCTCCGCTATATCCAAGTCTACCAGAACCGCTGGCGTATCAATTGGGAGCACGTTCATGTCTGTCTTCTTTCAACTTGTTTTCACGCAGCCTGAGTAGCCTTGTTGAATTACACATGTCTTTCAGCAGCTTGCCATTCATTTCCCCAATAGTGTTGACAAAATCAATTCCCTTCGTCAACGTTATTCCACAATACAGATATCAATTCCAATATAATGGAATAACGCCAGCAAGGAGAGAAAACATGCTGAGAAGTTTGTCTAAATATGGAATCGCCGCAGCACTGCTATGCGCATCAGGAAGCATCGCCTTTGCAGATAAACTGCAGGATGTACTTGATCGCGGATATCTGATCGCCGGATCAGGGAGCACCAACGCGCCATGGCACTTTAAGGACGAGAACAACGATTTGGTTGGTTTTGACATCGACATGTTACGCCTGATCGCAAAAGGTCTGTTCGATGACCCGACCAAAGTTGAGTTCGTCAATCAGTCCGGTGATGCTCGCATACCCAATCTGGCAACTGATAAGGTCGACGTTGCCTGTCAGTTCATGACTGTCACCGCAGGTCGCGCCCAGCAGGTCGAATTCACAGTTCCCTATTATCGCGAAGGTGTTGGCCTGATGCTGATGGCCAATGGCGACTATAAAAGCCACGAGGAACTTCTGGCTGCGGGCGACGATGTAACCGTTTCAGTTCTGCAAAATGTATATGCTGAAGAAATGGTACATGCAGCCCTTCCAGAGGCAAATGTTGATCAATATGAAAGCGTTGATCTGATGTATCAGGCGCTGAATTCAGGCCGCTCTGCAGCGGCTGCCACCGATCAATCCTCGCTAAGCTGGTTCATGGCCCAAAACCCAGACCGGTATCTGGATGCCGGCTATGGCTGGAACCCGCAAAGCTATAGCTGTGCTGTGAAGCCGGGGGATCAACGCTGGCTGAACTTTGTGAACTCAGTACTGCATGAAGCGATGACCGGTGTTGAGTTCAACACATATGCTGCATCGTTCAAACAGTGGTTTGGCGCTGAATTATCTCCGCCGCAGATCGGTTTCCCGGTAGAGTTCAAGTAACAGATCAACAAATTTCGAGGGCACTCGGTGGAGTACAATTTCAACTTTGCAGCGGTATGGCGGGACTTTGATCTGCTGATGGCAGGTCTTGGATTAGGATTGATCCTGGCTGTTATCTCCATTGCAATCGGTTGTCTGATTGGCCTGCTGGCTGCCTTCGGAATGTTGTCGAGGAACCGGATCATAAGGTTCGCCTCCACAGCCTATGTATCAGCAATACGGAACACACCAATTCTCGTACTGATCCTGTTTACCTTTTTCGCGCTGCCACAACTCGGCATCCGCTTTGGCAAAATTGAATCTTTCATCATCACGCTATCGGTCTACTCGGGCGCGTATCTCACAGAGGTCTTCCGGGCTGGTCTCATAGCCCTGCCCTCTGGATTACGCGAAGCCGGTCTGTCAATCGGGCTGACAGAGTTCCGCACGAAGCTCTATCTCATCGTGCCGGTGATGTTTCGCAATGTCCTGCCATCACTCAGCAACAATTTCATTTCGCTGTTCAAGGACACGTCGCTTGCAGCCGCAATCGCGGTGCCTGAACTGACATTCTATGCACGTAAGATCAATGTGGAAACGTTTCGGGTGATTGAAACCTGGCTGGTCGCCAGCCTTCTATATGTGGTTGCCTGCTATGTCATCGCTGCAATCCTAAGGCGGATCGAAACACGACTTGCGATTCCAGGATAGGGCTTGAGCGATGGAACTTCTTCAAGCATCAGAAGCCATATGGGGCGCACGCTGGCCAATCGTGGAAGGCGTTGGAAATACGCTCTTCATTTCGCTGATTTCAATTTTGTTCGGCACAATTCTGGGCGTTGTGGTGGGATTGCTGCTGACATATGGCAGTAAATTCGTTCGCTTTTTCGTGCGCGTATATTCCGACTTTCTGCGCGGGACACCTGTCTTTGTGCTTATCCTCGCCTGCTTCTACATTCTGTCTGTCATTGGCATTCAGCTAACGGCCATTCAGGCAGGCATTTTTGCGCTGACACTGTTTTGCAGCTCACATGTCGGAGAGATTGTCCGCGGCGCACTGCAGGCCATCCCACGCGGGCAAACTGAAGCTGCCAAATCTGTAGGGCTGACATTCCGCACAACATTCTTCTCTGTTCTGTTACCGCAGGCCCTGAGACAAATACTGCCCACATGGGTCAACACCGCCACAGAGATCGTCAAAGCGTCCACATTGCTGTCGATCATTGGCGTCGTGGAATTACTGCTTTCCGTCCAACAGGTAATTTCTCGAACCTACCTCAGCCTTGAACTCTATTTCTTCGCCGGTTTTATGTTCTTCCTGATCAATTTTACGATTGAGAAGATCGGGCGATTCGTAGAGCGCAAAGTCGCAATCCCCACTTAAGGTACCCTGATGTCTGCTCCGGTCCTGAAAATAACCAACCTACACAAACGGTTTGGCGACTTGGAAGTGCTGAAAGGCATTGATCTGACCATGCATAAGGGCGATGTCGTCAGCCTGATCGGCTCCAGCGGATCTGGCAAGACCACACTGCTGCGCTGCGTCAACCTTCTGGAGCAGTATGAAGAGGGAGTGGTGTCAATCAGCGGAGAGCAGATTGGCTACACTATAAAAAACGGCAAGCGCATGCTGCTGCCGGAAAAGCAGATCGCGCGGCAAAGAGCCATGACGGGCATGGCGTTCCAGCATTTCAATCTGTTTCCTCATATGACCGCCATTAGCAACGTGATGCTGGGCCTCGTCAAAACCCGGGGCATGGACAAGGATCAGGCACATTCCACAGCTGAACAATGGCTGCAGAGAGTTGGAATGCATGAGCGGCGCAACCATTTCCCAGGTCAGCTGTCAGGTGGTCAGCAGCAACGGGTGGCCATAGCCCGAGCGATTGCCATGAACCCGCAACTGATGCTTTTTGATGAGGTTACGTCTGCGCTGGACCCCGAATTGGTAAATGAAGTTCTGTCAGTGGTCCGCGACCTGGCAAATGACGGCATGACCATGCTGCTCGTGACCCATGAAATGCAGTTTGCCCATGACGTATCAAGCAAGATTATCTTCATGCAAGACGGAACCATCGGCGAGGAAGGACCTCCGGAGCAACTCTTCAGACATCCAAAATCGGACCGACTGGCTGAGTTCCTCAAGAGCTCCAAATTCTAACGGGCCAAATTCTAACGGGCCAAATTCTAACAGGGAAGACAATGATGACAATTAAACGGTACGGAATTGACGAATCCAAGGGTTCCGGGCAGCAAGCGCTGCCATTCGCCAAGGCAACAGAAGCAGACGGCTGGCTGTATGTCTCGGGACAAACACCGATGGTGAATGGTGAAGTTATTGATGGCGGTATTGTCGCGCAGGCAAATCAGGCCATCCGTAACATGATAGAAATTCTTGAAACCGCCGGTTATACAACGGCAGACATTGTCCGCATTGGTGTCTGGCTGGATGATTCCAGGGATTTTTGGAGCTTTAACAAGGTCTTTGCGCAGTATTTTGGAGACCACCCCCCTGCGCGCGCCTGCGTACAGTCGGCTATGGTGGTTGATTGCAAAGTCGAAGTCGATTGCATTGCTTACCGCAAGACAAGCTGAATTCTACAATCTATACTGTGTGGGGCTGAATTTGATAGGGAGACTGTGTTGCCGCAGACACCAGCAACCACAACAAAGAGCCGAGCCAGAGGGCTGGAGCGGGCTTTTGCCATTATTCACTATCTGCATCTGGGCAAAGAACCCAAGCGGCCGATTGAGATTGCAGTTGGCATGGAAGCACCGAAATCATCTGTCTATGAATTGGTTGGCATCCTGACCAGTCTGGGTGTTCTTGAACGCACAGACACCGAAGGCCGCGTATTTCTGGGCCGCAAGCTGCACCATTGGGGATTGAGCTACATAGAGAATTTTGATCTCACCCGACTTGCCCAGCCCATGCTTGAATTCATAACGGAGAAGACCAGAGAAACCTCGCAATTATGTATGGTTGATGGTGACAAATATACGGTTGTCATGATGAATGAGGGCAGCCGGCAATTTCGCATCAGTGCAGATGTCGGCCAGCGGATTCCCCTCCCCTGGACGGCCTCCAGTCGCTTGCTTCTGACCCATTTGTCAGATGCAGAAATTCTGGACTTCATTCCTGATGAGGATTTTATTCTGCCGGACGGTTCGACCCTGGACACACAGGATTTCATCAGCAGTATCCGGTCTGCGCAGAACGATGGTTTCTTCTCTTTTGACAGTCTGGCTGACACTTATACCCATTGCTTTGCAGCTCCCGTTTATGACGGTTCAGGCCAGTGTATGAGCACATTATGTCTGATTGCACCGAAGCAGGATGCAACGTCAAACTTCCAGATGTATCGGGATGTACTCACTGGGGCCGCAAGCGACCTGACAAATGCATTGAAATCAGGGCCTGAACAGAGCATTCAGGCGGCTGAATAGAACGCTGAGCGGTGCCTATTAAACGGCACCGTCCACCGCAAGACCTTCTTCGTTTTGCATAGTGGCGTCACGCGCGGGACCGTCCGGAGCATCAGGGGCCTGCGCTGTTAATCTGCCATCGGGTGGTGCAATATACCGTCTGCGATAGTCACTCATGAACGAGCGCATTGCGTCTGATGTGCTAAGCTGCTGGGAAACAGTTCGGAATTCCAAGCCCTGACCTTCCAGAGGGGCTGTGACAACATCGAAGGCCGCTGCATCTTCGCTATCGCCCATTTTCTCCGCAAATTTTCCGCGCAAACGTTGCTGCCCAAGACCATCTCCGGCCAGGGAGTAGCCAATGCCGGCTTTCAAGACAGCCTGCCGCTGAAGCGCAGTCAAAGGTCCGTCCTGTGACCAGCTATCAGCTGCGACACGTTCATAGGATTCAGCTGCTCCCTGCCAGTTTTGAGCATCCCACTGAATATCAGCTATCAGACGCTCTGCGTCATTTCCCTGCAAATTCTTGACCAACGTCACCGCCAATTCTGACTTCCCGGTGTCGGCAAGGGCTTTCGCTTCGAGCAGACGCCTCTGACGGTCAAGCAGATTTGGGAGTTGAGCCTGCTGCGTCCGCCGTATCGCCTGAAGTGCACGATGCGGCTCTTTGTTGAGAATATGAACGAATGCAAGGTCAGCTGCAATTTGTGCACGTGCAGTGCCGCGCAGGCGGTTATCAACCTGATGAGCAAGTAATTCTGTTGCCTGTGTCAGCAGATCGACATCGATCAGGCGTGCAGCCAGCTTGCGCACCATCTCATCACCTTTGACACCAATGGGCGTCAACTCTCGGAAATCATAGTACAGCGCCAGTGCCTCTACAGGGTCCAGCGCGGAAGCACCTCCGTGAAGAAACAGATCTTCAAATCGACCGTTAATGTCATCCTGCAAGGAGCGCGTTGTCTCGGACTTGCTATCAACCAGCACTGCCGATTTCATGGTCTGGAACGATTTACGGTATTGGGCATCATCTGCGTAAAGTCTGGACAGAAGTCGGAGGCTCTTCAACTCGATCTCGTCACCGCGCCAACG
>CAZOCA010000003.1:4881-20030 GCA_964578105.1 uncultured Pararhizobium sp. | reverse complement strand
GATCAATACGGCAGGCAAGCCACTTTTAAAGCGCCAACGCAGTCTTGCCAGCACTTCAACACCCCGTATTTCACCATCAAGATGATAATCCACCAGAATGACGTCAGGTAAGTCACCGGACCGTTTACGCTCCGCTTCAATGACCTGAGTTGCCTCGTCCTGATTTGAGGCGATCAAAACCCTGCAACCCCATCCCTCCAGAAGATTGCGCATCCCATCCAGAATCTGGACTTCATTGTCGATGCACAGGATCAGCGTTCCTTCCAACCGGGCCAGCGGTGCTGAGGGTTTTGATACTGCTGCTTGCGGCAGTGTGACAGCCTGGGCAATCGGCATGGTCACCGAAAAACGCGTCCCCATACCTATCCGCGATTCAAGACTTATTGGATGTTTCAGAATGTCAGAGAGACGCTCAACAATTGACAATCCCAGGCCCAGACCCGGGCCTTCCCTTATCCCGGATTCCAGCCGCTGAAATTCTCCAAATATCTCTTTTTGCTTGGAAAGCGGAATGCCTATGCCGGTGTCATAGATATGCAGCGTTGTGGTTTGTTCGTGTCGGCGGCAGCCCACGGTCACACGCCCATGCGGCGTATATTTGATGGCATTTGAAATCAGGTTCTGCAGCAAACGGCGCAGCAAGCGTCTGTCAGAGCGCACATGTAGTCGACTTTTGATCACATGAAATGTCAGGTCTTTGGCTGCGGCCATCGGCGAGAATTCAACCTGCAGCTTCTCGAGTAAATCGTCCAGCGATACCACGGTGATCTCCGTGGTTGTGGCACCCGCATCAAGCCGGGAAATATCCAGCAAAGCGCTTAAAATATCTTCAACCGATCCCAAAGCCGCTTCAATATTGTGAGCGCTTTTCAGATGGTTTTCATCGGTCAGAAGCTCGCCCAACGCCGTTGTGTAAAGCCGGGCAGCATTCAGCGGCTGGAGAATATCATGACCGGCAGCCGCAAGAAATTTTGTTTTGCCGACATTTGCTTCGTGGGCCATCTGGCTGGCATGTTCCAGTTGCGCGTTCAGCCGGGTCAGTTCTTCCGTTCGTACCTTGACCCTCTCTTCCAGAGCATGATTGACCTCTTCCAGCGTGCGCTTGTTGGCAGCCCGTTCGCTGACATCTGTATAGGTCACTACTATGCCGCCATCTGGCATACGGTTTGTGCGTACTTCCAGAACTTGGCCAGTTGGTTGAAATGTCTCCTCAAAGATACTTGGTGCTTCCACCAATTGCTTCAGGCGGCTGTCAATCATGGTTGCCGGATTGCCTGTGCCGTAATGGCCGTTTTCAACCCCAAAACGCACAACATCGCCAAGAGAGGTTCCAACCTGACCAAACTCGGTTGGCAGGTTCAAGAACCCCCTGAAATGCTGGTTCCAGCAAATCAGGCGCAGATTGATGTCAAACACGGCAATGCCTTGCCACACATGATCCAGCGCGCTTTGCAGCAAGTCTCTGTTGTATTGGATGGCCTGGGAGGCGTCATCCAACAGCTCAATTGGGACGCGCCCTTTCGCGTCGGTCTTCTGCATGAGCAGAGAAAACACCAGCCGCGAAGAGGCCGCTCCAATGGCGGAGGCCAACAATTGCTCGGAGTGGCTGATCAGCGCAGAGTCCGCCAGAATGTAAGGCGTAAGATCAACGCGATTGTCTTTTGCGTAAGCCTTGAAGGCGCGTTCCGTGCGTTCCGAGCCAAGATAGCGAGAAATCGTCTGCTGCAGTTCCTCCACTGTTACATTTCCCCGCCAGGATTTGCGCTGGGCCAGCAAGGTGCCCGTATTTGGCAGATTGCTATGGACAAAGCTGTCCGCCTGCAGCCGTTCCAGCGGCAATGGTTCCCGCGTCAGGGACAAAGCCACATAGCCAAATACATTGGCGGTCAGGGACCATAGAACCCCATGAGTGAGCGGCGGCAGGTCACTGCCGAACAAATGTTCAGGGCGCAACCACGATAATTGGAAAAGCCCCTCCGTCATCAGGGCCGCCAAGGCACCACTGCTATGGGCAAAGCTTGGCAGCAGCAGGGTGTAAAACCATACCGCAAACCCCATAACCATTGCGGCAACGGCACCGCGCGCCGTCGCACCGCGCCAGAACAAACCACCCAGAAACGCCGGAGCCAGTTGCGCAATGGCAGCAAATGACAACAATCCGATGGATGCCAGTGCTGCACTGTCACCGGCCAGTTCGTAATACAGATAGCCCAGAGCCAGCACAAAGAAAATTGCGACCCTGCGCACCACAAGAACGGTTTGAGTCATGTCCCGACCGGCGAACTGTTCCGGCGAGCGACGCAGCAAAACCGGCAGGACAATCTGATTGGAAATCATGATCGACAAGGCGACAGCCGCCACAATGACCATGGCTGTGGCGGCAGAAAGCCCACCAATAAAGGCGATGATAACAAAGCCAACTGACTGTGTGGAGAGCGGCAAAGCGACCACGAACAGATCGCCGCTGACCTCCGGCCCCAAAGTCAGCCGACCTGCAATTGCAATGGGAACCACGAAAAGATTGATGGCCAGCAGATAAAGTGGAAACAGCCATACAGCGCGCTTCAACTCGCTGGCATTGTTGTTCTCCACGACTGTGACATGGAATTGCCGTGGCAACAGCAAGACAGCAAAGCTGCTGAGCAACGTGAAAATGGCCAATTGTCCCCAATTCAGGGACCCATCATAAAGCGGCAGGATACCGCCAGCGTCTGCTGCGGACTGGAACAGGTCGGCAGGCCCATCATACAGGATTGTCAGGACAAATACGCCAACGCTGACAAAGGCAATCAGCTTGACCACACTTTCAGTGGCCACTGCCAGCATCAGACCTTCCTGATGCTCTGTCGCATCGCTGTGTCGGGTTCCGAACAAGACTGCAAAGAGCGCCATTGCAATGGCCACAAGCAATGCAACATCACCGATGATCGGCAAGGATAAATCTGCCGCCTGACCGCTCTCTGTTCGAAGCACTGTTGCAGCCAGAGATGTTGAGACGGCTTTCAATTGCAGGGCAATATAGGGCACCGAGCCCACAACCGCGATCAGGGTTGCGACCATGGCCACCGTCTGGCTTTTGCCGTAGCGCGCGGAAATGAAGTCGGCGACCGATGTGATGCGTTGGGTTTTAGAGACCGCGACAATATGGCGCACCAAAGGATAGCCCACAGTGAAGACCAGTATGGGGCCGGTATAGATGCCTATGAAGTCCCATCCGGTTCGGGCAGCCAGACCAACCGAGCCAAAAAACGTCCAACTGGTGCAATAAACGGCCAAAGAGAGCGCATAGAGTGTGGGACGCGCAGAGAAACGCTGAGCAAATCCAGGGTTGGAGCGCGACTTACGTCGTGACGCGCGATCGCCATAGGTTGCAACCAGAAACAGAAGTACAATGTAAAATAGTGCCGCCGCAACGACGACCCAACCGGCCAGCATTCCCTTCTCCTCCCAAGGAGCATTCTTTGTTTTCCCACTGTAGCCGTGGAACAGAAATGGCGAAAGTCATTACATAGTTGAGGTCTTACTTGCCTTTGCCGCCTATTTGGGGGCATGTACCTTTTTCCTTACACAAGCAAAATCAAGGGGTGAACATGCTTAAGGAATTCAAAGAATTTGCCTTGAAGGGCAATGTCATGGATCTCGCCATCGGCGTGATCATTGGCGCAGCGTTCAGCGGTATCGTCAAATCGATGGTGGATGATGTCATCATGCCTATCATCGGCGCGATCACCGGTGGCGTCGATTTCTCCAACTTCTTCGTCGGACTTGCCTCCACCGTTCATGCCACCACCCTGCATGCTGCCAAAGACCACGGCGCCGTGCTGGCATATGGTAATTTCATTACCGCTACGGTCAACTTCCTGATCATCGCATTCGTGCTGTTTATGGCAGTTCGGGCCATTAATTCCATGAAACGCAAAGAAGAAGAAAAACCGGCTGAAGCTCCGGCCAAGGCAGCTGACGTCGCGCTTCTGGAAGAAATCCGCGACCTTCTGGCCAAAAAATAGTCTGGTATTCGCTTAGCGCTTAGCATCACGGAGTAAACTGTGAGTGACAATCCAATGCTGAGCGCGTTGCGACCTGAAGCCGCTTTTGCGCCAGAAAGCGGCATCATCAGGGTTATGAACCACGCAAGAGCCAGCGGGAAACCTATTATTCCGCTGGTTGCCGGTGAAGGCCATCAGCCGACACCTGAGTTTATTTGCCAGGCTGCCTCGGAAGCTCTGGCAAAGGGCGAGACGTTTTACACCTATCAAAAGGGCCTGCCTGAACTGAGGCAGGCTTTGTCAGAATACCATAAGCGGCATTTTGACCGCGACCTTGCTTCTGACCGGTTTATTGTGACTGGCTCAGGCATGCAGGCCATTCAGCTTTGCATTCAAGCCGTTGCTGGCGCAGGAGCAGAGGTCCTGGTGCCCACACCCGCCTGGCCGAATTTTGCAGCGGCGCTTGGTGTGATGGGGGCAAAGCCGGTCAGCGTTCCGATGCAGTTTGACGGCCAGTCATGGGCATTGGATATTGATGCATTGGAAGCGGCTATCACGCCGAAAACGCGCGCGCTGTTCGTAAACTCGCCGTGTAATCCGACAGGCTGGGTTGCTGATGCCGACCTATTGGATACCCTGCTGAAATTTGCCCGCAAGCATGATCTGTGGATCATCGCCGATGAGGTTTATAACCGGTTCTTCTATGCCGGTGCACGAGCGCCATCCTTCTATGACATTATGGAATCAGACGACAAAATTCTGTTCGTCAATACGTTTTCAAAAAACTGGGCCATGACAGGTTGGCGCATTGGTTGGATTTCGGCTCCACCCGCGCTGCAACAGGTTTTCGAAAACCTGGTGCAATACTCCACGTCAGGCGTTGCCGCCTTCATGCAACGTGCTGCGATTGCGGCACTCAATGACGGCGATAGTTTCGTCGATGCACAGGTTGCCTATTGCCACCAGGGACGTGACCTTGTTTGCGATGCCCTTGAAGCAACGGGAAAGACCCGTCTTGAACGACCCCGTGGAGCTTTTTACCTGTTTTTTGGCCTTAATGACTTTCCCGATACAATGGAGCTTGGAATCAGGCTTGTTGATGAAGTGGGTGTTGCCATGTCGCCTGGCGAAGCCTTTGGGGCTGGAGGCGCAGGCTTCATGCGCATGTGCTTTGCACGCAGTCACGATGACTTGATTTCTGCAACCAATGGAATGACACTCTGGCTTGCGTCAAGCAATTAAACCTTTGATTGCATTACGGAATCATTATCCCCATACATAGAAAATCTGGCCCAAATACATCGATAATCGCCCATAGTTGGCCATATATTTTGCGAATTTTTAAGGCTTTCAATGCCACAAATCAGCCCATCCAGTCTCAAGGGCTTTTAACTTGTACGACTTCTCAAATCTCAATGTGGCAATTGCGGATGACAGTGTGTTCTTCCGAACAGCACTCCGGTCCGTGCTTTTGGGGTTTGGCATTCGCGATGTTTTTGAAGTTGAAGACGGGCAGCAATGCCTGGCTGTTGTAGAACGGAAAAGACCCGATATCCTGTTTCTGGATTGGGAAATGCCGGTCATGTCCGGGCCGGAAGTCATGCGCAGTATTCGCAAAAAAGAAGCACCTCACCCCTTCATTCCGGTTATCATGGTGACGTCACATACCGAGTTTGAGCGTGTTGAACATGCTACCAGACTTGGCATCCATGAATTGCTGTGCAAACCGATTGCCGCGAAACCGGTTTATCAACGGCTTCTGTCGGTTGTCATGAACCCAAGGCCCTTCGTGCGCACTTCATCCTATTTCGGCCCAATGCCAAGAAATGGAAAAATACCGGAAGAAGAGACCAGGCCGGAATTGATTGAAGAAGAAGACGCATTCATGATCTGACGGGAGTCTGGCACGATCCAGAGCAAATTCCCGGATGTCCCAAGGACATCATTGGAACTGCCAGCCTAGAAAATGTCCGCACTACGGTTGCCTGCGCAACCAATGCCACCTCATGTCAGGGACTCGCTCGCCGTCTTTTGCTTAAGCCACTGCGGCTCATGGTATGGTCGATCGAAGTGTCAGGCTCTATCGGCCAGAAAAGCTTCAATTTCTGCCCGTGTCGGCGGGTTACACCCAACACTTTGACAATTAATGGCAGCGGCGCTTGTGGCAAATTCCAGCATGTTTTTCAGAGCACCCTCATTCAAGCCACGTATCGCCTCAGCGTCAGAAAGACCGCGGTCAAGAAGCCATGCAAGTGTGGACCCCATCAGCGTGTCGCCTGCGCCTACAGTATCAGCCAGCACAATTTTTGGTGTCTTCACATTAACGGTCGCAGCACCGGTATAACCCGTAGCGCCCTCACCACCATCCGTGACGACAACCAGCCCAGCCGATTTTGCCAGATGGTTTTTCGCAAACTGCTCTGGCGTCTGATGGGGTGCGATGATCTTCAGATCATCAACACTGAGCTTGATAAAGCTGGCGACTTCCAGCAGACGCGCAATGCGTTTGTGCCAGGCTGGCCAGTCTTCAATCATGCCGGGACGTGCATTGGGATCGATCGAGATCATCATCCGATCACTCATGGCGACAGTAAAGTCAGTGATGTTGTCTGCGCCGGGAAGATCAATCAGGGAAATTGACCCGACATCCAGAATATCGCCAGGACCGACGTCAACCATTGTCGGATTTGGTGCCATATTGGCGGTCGACGTTTCATTGTTGTAGAAGGCATAGCGCGGATCGCCGCTTGTCAGATCTACAAATGCCAGAGTGGTTGGGTGTTTGCAGCGCGGTAGCGCGTCACAATAAACACCGCTTTCCTCCAGATGGGATTTCAACTGATCGCCAAAAAAATCTGTTGATATGGCCCCCAGAAAGCTGACATCGGCACCAGCGCGCGCCGCTGCCTTTGCTGCGTTGTAAGGCGAGCCGCCGGGTTTGGGTGTATATCCAACCTGACCCTCAGCACCTTCAAACGGTACAAAATCAATCAGTGCTTCACCGCAAATATGGAGTTTTGGCATAAGGCCCCCGTCAGATAGCGTTTTTTATGGCAGCCGTCATAATGTCATGGCTGGCTGCGGTTTCAGCCGGTGTAGCACAATGAAATGGTTGGTACATAGCCTTCTTGCCATTCACCAACTCATCCAGAAACGCACACCACATTTGCTGGAAGCTGTCGGAAAAGCCAAATTCAAAAATACCGCCGGTGATCGTCGGATAGGCTGAATTGTAACCCAGATCAACATGCTGCCATGCCTGCGCCGCTCCTGGCTGATAATCCATGATTTGCAGCGTCTTGGGATATTTTGTGGAATAGGCCATGGATTTTTTCGTTCCCTCGACTTTGATGAACCAGGTGTTCATCTCGCCGGGCGCAATGCGTTTTGTCTCCATGGTCAAGGGGAATGGCTGACCGAACCCTTCCACCATGGTGTGTATGGCACCATTGTCCCAGGTTTCACAGGGCACAGTGTTGCCTTTGCCGTCTGGCCGCGTGGTCATGATATTGGTCAGTTGGGCCGCAATCCGTTTTGGCTTCCAGCCAAAGCGCAAAGGGATATGCATGACATGCAGGCCCAGATCACCCATGCAACCATAGGCGCCATTAACCGCGACCATGCGCTTCCAGTTGATCACCTTGTTTGGATCCAGATCCGAAGCGTGATGAAATCCGGCATGAACGCCGACAATCTGCCCAAATGCATCCTCTTCAATAGCGCGGGAAATGGCCAATGCGCCGGGGAAGAACGGAAACTCCGAACTTGAGCGCACCAGAACATCCGGGTGTTCTTCAATGCAGGACATGATCGCAGCATTGGCGGCTTGATCTATCCCGAACGGTTTCTCGCCCATCAGATGTTTGCCGGACCGAATGATATCGCAATAGATCTGCTGATGCAGATTGTGCGGCACCGCGCAGTAAATGGCATCAATTTGATCGCTGTCCAGCATCTCCCGATAATCACCGGTAGACAGAGTGCAGGACGGTATATTGTCCGTGAACCATGATCTGGCATCTGGATTCACATCGCAGATGCCCGCTATGACAGGCCTTGCATCCCGAAACTCCAGATGCAGCCACCGGGCAGCGGCAGAGGCAAATTCCTTGCCCATCAAACCGCCGCCTATGACACCAAAGCGAATGTCCTTCATGATGACAGATCTTGCATAATGGCCAGCGCGTCCTCAGGTGACATGCCTTCGTGAACGATGGCCATCAGAGCTTTGGTAATGGCAGCCGGGTGGTCGTGCTGAATCACATTGCGACCATAGACAATGCCCATCGCCCCCTGCTCCATAAGGTCCGTTGTCCGCTGCAGGATTTCAGCATCAGACACCCTGCCACCACCGCGAACAAGAATGGGAATGCCAGAGGCCGCTTCCACGACCTTGTGGTATTCGGCCACATCATCAGTCGGATCTGCCTTTATGACATCGGCACCCATTTCAACAGCCTGCCGCACCAGGGTTCGGATCAATGCCAAATCGCCATTCACCATGTATCCACCGGCTTTTGCATTGTCCTGCATGACCAATGGCTCGACCATCAGTGGCATGCCCGCAGCATCTGCTTCCGGCTTGAGGCGCGCAATATTGCTGACACATTGGGCATGAACTTCAGGTTGGTTTGGCATCAAGAGCAGATTGACGCACAGGCATGCCGCATCCAGTTTCACGGCCTGTTCCACCGCGTTTTCCACGATCTGGGAAAACAGATATTGCGGCAGATCCTTGGCATAGATATTTGCAACATCAGTGCGCAGAACCAATGACGGTTTGTCCTTCCCGGGAATGGCCTGCAAGTGCCTTGCCATGCCGGGGGATAACTGAACAGCATCCGGTTGTGCTTGTGCCACAGTTGCGACAGCGTCACGCATGTCTTCAATGCCAGACAAAAAACCCGGTTCGTTGAAGAACCCATGATCAATTGCAACATCAAAGCACTTTCCGTCGGCTCCCAGAAAACGATTGAGGCGATGCTTCGTCATTAAATGTTCCTCTTGATTCAGTGTTTTCCAATATGTGTCACGGTCGGGTTCGGCAATCCTGCACGCCAGGTCTTATAATCGGATTGCAGAGCGTTCAAGAAGTCCGCTATCTCTTCCGCTTCCCTTGCCGTGGCACCGCTTTTCATCCAGCTTTCAATCATGGAATCAGGCCCTTTTCCCAATGTTTCAAAAGCCGCCAATGCTGCAAAACCATAGCGTTTGGCTGAAATATTTTGGGACCGTACAAGACGAATAGTGCCAATGAGCCGATCATCCCACCCCAATTTTCGGGACACATCGCGGCCAATGCGTTCGCATGTATCGCGTAGCCATGGATTGGCCATGCGTGCCAGCAGATCATCCACATAGGCGCGGTAACCTTCGCTCGTAAAAAGCGGATCCTTCCCGCCATGCAGCCGGATCAGGGCTTCTCCGGATTCTTCCAGAAAGGCATCCCGGAAAAAACTGAAAACTTCAGGAATTGCGGCCACATCGGCCATCCATTTCAGGCCCAACACCTGGCCCACATAGGCAAAGCCGGCATGGGTGGCGTTATGGCCATGTATTTTGGCGTGTTCAAACGGTGTTAGATCGGCTTTTTCCACCAATTGGGAAATGGCGCGCCCGCCGGTGCGCGCTGCATCTACCTGGCTAACCAGAATATTGTTGAAGGCCTCAACCAGAAATGCCTCGTTTCCCCCATCAAATGACGAAGCCAGAGCCGCTTCCGCAATTTCGTCCTGATCACGGATAACGCGCGACATTTTTCCGATGACCGTATCAACCGTTTGAAACACTTTGTTCGCGGCCGCATGATCTGCTTCCGGCATGGCAGACAGGATGGCCCGCTGCAGCAGAGAGGCCGCCTCATTATGGTTTTCTGACGAATAGATCAGCACTTTTGGCCCTTCGCCGCGCATTTTGCCAGCAATGGCATGGGCGATCAGCAGGTGCAGACTATTGGGGTTGTCAGACACGTAATCATCGACGCTGGAAACGGCGACGGAAATTTCGTGAGCTGCCAGCAAATCCTGCTCCAGCCGCACAACATCTTCCTCTACGGACAGACAGCGGGCTTCAATATGTGTGTAGGTTTCAACAACAATGCCATCGGGCATGGCAATATTGACAGTAACCGTTCCCCCGTCATTAAGCGCCTTTGCCAGATTTTCTCTGCGCATCGCGACGACATAACGCTCGAAATTACCCGAACGCTGCGCTTCCCGTAAAAACAATCCGGTTTGAATGGCGCCAAAACCGAGACCAACAAAGATACGCTCCATAATTCAGTGTGCCCCCGTCAGGAGCGATGTCTCATCCTGTGCTGTCCATTCAGGCACTTCAAAAGCAGCTTTGAGCTGATGATGCGGGTAGAGCACGGCCTTGCCCTCAAGGCGCTGTTCCCTGACATCGTTGATCATCTCAATGGCGTGCTGAAGACCTCCAATTTTCGCTATGTGTCGGGACGGATCAATCTGGCCTTCAGATATCCAGGTCAGCGTCTGCGCAATGTCCCATGCCGTGCCGCCGGAGGAGCCCGTGATGACGGTTTCATCATAGTGGATGCGGTTGGCATTCAGGCTGACAAACTCCTGACCGTGTTTCAAACCACCAAAGAAATTGGCAACACCGCCCTTGCCCAAAAGAGGCACGGAAGCCTCAATCACCTTGGGGTGGCCGACAGCAATGATCAGATCATCCGCGCCCCGACCGCCGGTGCTTGTGTGGATTTCTGCGGCCAGATCATCTGGATGCACCACTTTCAACTGGCAGTTATTGGCACTGGCCTTGGCTGCAAAATCGGACAAAGCACGGTCCCGGCGTGAGGCCATGGGATCGGACGCTACCAGATTGGCAATACCCTGTGCCAATGCCACATCCACATGCATGCGGCCCATGGACCCTAACCCGATGACGACGGTGGTTCCCCCGCGCTTCAGGCCCGCAACAGCCTTGCGTGGTTTGGTCAGGGCTTCCTGCTGCAAATGCATGTGATGAAACTGTCCTGAAACACAACAGGAGATTGGCTCAGAAATGGCCGCATGAGCCAGAGCCATGGTTTGATCCGGTATCGGGATCAGACATTTCGCGGCAAAAACCTCTTCAGGAACCAGCATGTATTCTGCCAGATGGCCCGGTAGCGTATAGCCACAGGCGATCTTGCTGATCCCTGCGCCATTGTCGCGATAGCGCTCCAGATGATTGACGGGAATTGCATCAACTGCGGGCTGCACGACATAGCGCATCCCAACGGTATATTTGCTCTGTAGATTTTGGCCCAGTTCCATCAGGGTCACTGACCCTTCATCACCCAAAATGGAGGGGAATTGCGACAGGTCCCAGCCATAAAGAAAGGTGTGATCATTGCCTTGGGCAATCATTTTCACCAGTGAGGCGCATATGCCAGCGGCATCGATACGCACCAATGCCTGATTTGGACCAGGCCTTGGCAAGGGCACATCTTCCAGCGCCAGATTGTCAAAGCCCTGCCCTCGCAGAACGACAGCGCGCATGGTTTGTGGGAGATGCACCAAAGACGTCTCCAGAGACTAGGGTCTGGACTCAATTGGGAGCTTAAATTGGCGTTGTATAGACAGCCCAAATGCTATGAACAGATTGAAGGCAAGGCTGGTTGCCTTTTCAAAATCTGTGAAGCGGCAGTTGGGCTGTCTATACAACGTCCCTTTGGGATGAGTGTGTTTTTGATCAGGATGTCGGCGCAAAGGCTGGAAAACCAGACGGTTTCCTGCGTCATTGCTTCTAACCCTGATCAAAACCACACTCACCAATTCAATCTCCCAATTGAGTCCAGACCCTAGCTATCAACCACAATCGCTTTGAGACGGGCACCATCGCCGGTGCTGAACAGATAGCTCAACGCACTATCAAACTGAATGCCAACATTCTGGTTGTAATCGACCATGAAATCCTTTGGCATTTTGATCGTCAGAATAGAAGTGCCATGCTTGACCGTAACCAGAGTCAAATCACCGGTCATTTCAGCTGTATAGACCATGGCATCAAAACGGCCCTGACCGGCTTCCACCACACTTGCGTCTTCCGGGCGGAAGCCAAGTGTAATTGCCATGCCGTCTTCAACACCCTCCAAAGGGATTTTGTCATTCCCAACCTGCAGGCCACTTTCCGATACGTTGCCCTCAAGGAAGTTCATGGGCGGTGATCCCATGAAGCCTGCCACGAACAAATTGACCGGATTTGTGTAGACTTCAACCGGCGTGCCCAGCTGTTGCAGTTCACCATCTTTCATGATCGCCACCCGGTGGGCCAGCGTCATGGCTTCAATCTGATCGTGAGTCACATAGACGGTGGTGACACCCAGTTCGTGCTGCATGTGTTTCAACTCTGCGCGCATGAAACCGCGTAGTTTGGCGTCCAAATTGGACAGAGGCTCATCCATCAAAAATGCTGAAGGACGGCGAATAATTGCGCGCGCAAGAGCCACACGCTGGCGCTGACCACCCGACAATTCACGGGGGAACCGCTCCAGCAGAGTTTCCATCTGCACCTGCGCGGCGGCATTAAACACAGCTTTGTCGCGCTGCTCTACGGGAACGCCCGTCACCTTCAGCGGAAAGCCGATATTCTCAGCCACAGTCTTGTGGGGATAGAGTGCGTAGGACTGAAACACCATGGCAATGTCGCGGTATTTCGGCAGGACATGCGTGACATCGCGCTCGCCCATGAACACCTCGCCTGAGGTAATTTCCTCAAGACCGGCAATCATGCGAAGGGCGGTGGATTTTCCGCAACCGGAGGGTCCAAGCAGAACCAGAAACTCACCCGGCTCCACTTCAATGTCCAGATCCTTTACAGCGTGAAAGTCGCCGTAATGCTTGTTCATCTTCCTGATTGAAAGCCGTTTGGCATCCGAAGATGGAGTGTCTGTTTCAGACGCTGAAGTCATGTCTGTATTCATCCTTTAACGGCTCCCAGCAATACGCCCTTGGAAATGTAGCGCTGCAAGACAATCGCCATAAACACCACCGGTATGATCATCACAATGATCACCACCGACATGGACCACCACAAAATTCCACGCTCACCTGCATTCATCGCGGCCACGAGAATGGGCATGGTCTGAGCCTTTGCGGTGGAGAGAAACAGGGCCAGAAGATATTCATTCCAGCACAGGATCATGACCAGCAATGTGGTTGCGGCCAGTCCTGCACGTGACAGGGGCAGCACGATTTCGCGGAAGGTCATGATCATGGTCGCGCCATCCAACTGGGCGCTTTCTTCCAGATCCTTGGGGATCGAGTTGAAGAAATCATACATCAGCCAGATGACAATGGGCAGATTGACCACGGCATAGGTGAGAATGATTGCCAGATGGGTATCGAGCATACGCACCGACTGGAACATCATGTAAATCGGCACAACCACAACAATGGGTGCCAGAATGCGTTGGGAAATCATCCAGAACAGAATGTCCCCATTGCCCAAAGGTACATGGACACGCGAGGCAACTGCCTTGCTGAGAAAATAGAAAATACCCACACCGACCACCAGCACAAGGCGCCAGTCGACACCATAGCTACCAATGGCAAACAGAGCCGCCGCCATGACCAGGACGAATAGCAAGATGGTGATCAGATTGGGCTGATAGCGAATGCGCGCCAACGCATAGGCCGCCATCGATCCGATCAGAACAGCCAGTGCCGTTGCCGCGAGCGAGATAATGATTGAGTTGACGTAAGCCCGCAGCGTGTCGGCGTAGTCCACCACGAATAATTCACGCCATGCGTGAAGGCTGGGCATGAAATCAACAAAGGGGATGTAAACCGGACCGCCATTGACGTCTGCCGCTGATTTTACCGAGGTAATCACCAACCAGTAGATTGGAAACAGCACAAAGGCGGACCAGGCCAGCAGAAGCGAATAGACAATGAACTTGGCACCGGGCGCCATGGCGCCAATTCTGGGCGGCTCAAAAAGCCGCGCAAGCAGGCCTCTTGGCGGCACGTTAGAGACATTACTCATATCCGCCTCATACGGTTGACAACAATAAGATTAAAGAACGACACGCAGATCACCACAGTCACAAACAGCAACAGATAGGCAATGGCTGCCGACTGGCCCAGATCAAGCGAGCGCCAGGCAAACAAAGAATGCAACGACATGGATTCGGTCGCGATCCCCGGCCCACCGGAGGTCATGATGTTTGGCAGATCCACAATCTTGAAGCCTTCGATGACGCGGATCAACATGACGGTCACAGCGACCGGCATAACTTGCGGCCAACTGATTTCGCGGAAAATCTGCCAATTGCTGGCGCCATCTACCTGGCCTGCTTCCACATAATCACGCGGGATGTTTTCAAACGCCGCCAGCAAAATGATGAAGATAAACGGGATCCACTGCCAGCTGTCCCCTATGATGATGAACAAACGCGCCGTCCAGGGATTGGCAGCCCAGGCAAAATCATTCAGGCCGAACCATTGCCAGGCCGGCGAAAACGGGCCCTTGGTGGTGTCGGCCATCATGCGGAACAGATAGCCCACGCCGATCGGCGTGATCATCATGGGAATGAAAAACACGACGCGGAAAAAATTGCGGCCACGAATTGGCTGAGAGCACAGAAATGCCAGCGCCAGGCCAATGATAAACTGAATGGCACAGCCAACAAACACATAGAAGAGTGTCACGCCCAGTGTGCCAAACGGATTGCCGCTGAAGAAGGTTGCCGCAAACATCCAGGCAATACCAAGGATAACAAAAGCTGTGATCATGCGGCCGATGAAGCCGACGACTGAAAAGCCGGTTGTGATGTAACGGAACATCCACCACAGAATTGCCCCAGTGGCTGACAGGGCAACGGCCCATCCCAGAAACGTCAGACTGGTGAACGTGCCCAGAAAGTGAAATTGCTCAGAGCCAAAAATCTGCTTGGAAAAATTCTGAAATCCGACAAATCGGACCTGATAGCCACCGGCCTTCAAGCGCACACGCGAAAACGCGATAATGAGCGAGGCCACCAGCGGAAAAATTGAGAAGATAAGGATCATCACCACAGCTGGGGTGATGAACAGCTGCCTTGCATGGCCATCAAGCCATTCATTGAAGCGGAATCTGCGTGACGGGGGCTGCGAGTTGTCAGCCGGGTGATATACCGGCTGACTGTTCTCAACCCGCCCAGTTGTCGAGGTCATG
>CAZOCA010000003.1:1589-4871 GCA_964578105.1 uncultured Pararhizobium sp. | reverse complement strand
CCCTAGTTGGTGATGCCAAGAGACAATTTGTACATCTGCTGCTGGGTGTCACGACCGAAATCTTCGGTAATTTCTTCCCAACCAGCTTCGATGTTGGTCAAAGCCTGCTCAGCTGTGATTTCTCCAGCCAGGAAACGGGCCAGCTCACGATCCAGTACAACGCCAGTATATTGCTGGGCACCTGGAATACGAACATCGGAGGCCATGTTTGGATGGTTCAGGCTGTCCTTGATCGCACCAAGATAATTGTCTGCAAACTCCGGTGAGAAGCCTGCTTCAATCCATTTGCTGGTATCGTTCAACTGGGAGTTCCGGTACGGATTGTATCCGGTCCAGCCCAGCGTCACATCCACATTGGACTGCTCTGCCTGGTTCATATAGGACAGGAATGCGTAGGAAGCTTCCTTGACCTTCTGATCAGCTTTCGCGTTGACCGCACCAGCCCAACCACCAAAGGCAGCATAAGGCGCATGGTTCACACCATCTGTTGCATGTGGGCAAAGCTCTGAATCACACTGCTGCAATTCACCCGTTGCCGGGTTCAGGACCTTGCGGGAGCCTGGCATGATAACCGCACCCATTTTGTCCTTGATAGCTGCACCTGATTCATCGATGGAAAGCGGTCCGATATCGCCCCAGTCAATGACCAGGCCACAACGGCCAGCCTGAACCAACGCACGTGTATCACCAATATCCTGGTTCAACTCATCGGTTGGGCCGTATTTGCCGGTTTCCTTGTAAATGCGGAAGGCTTCGGCCCAGCCAGCATTGTTCATTTTCGGCTTCATGGTTTCCGGATCGAACCACAGGCCTTCACCAGTGCCTTTGGTCTGCGTGAATCCGGCAGCAATCGAGCCAATGGCAAAATAGGACTGCGCATTACGCTTTTTGAAGATGCAGGAGCCGTAATCCGCCTCGCCATCACCGTTCATGTCCATGCCGTTCATGGCTTCGGCAACCTTCATGTAGTCGTCCCAATCCTTGGGAGGCTCCATGCCGATTTTTTCCAGAATATCGCGGCGATAATACAGCATCTGGAAATCACCATCGACGGTGATCAGATAGGTGTTGCCACCGATCTTCTGATTGAACTCGCGGAAGTATGGCGCGATGTCATCGATGTCGATCTTGTCATCTTTGGCGATATACGGATCGAGATTTTCAACCAGCCCGCCATCTACAAGCTCAACAGCCCAACCTGACGCGAAAACACCCACGTCAATAGAGTTGGTTCCGGTGGCCCAGTCGGTCAGCAGTTTCTGGAAAATTTCAGCGAAAGGCACTTCGTTGACACGAATTTCAGCGCCGGTCATTTCTGTGAATTCTTTGCCACGGTCAACAAGACGGCCAGCAATCACCGGACCCGGACGGGTCAGGATGTTGATGGTTACGCCGTCAAACTCGCCAGCAAAAGTCGGAGTCGCAGTGCCTAGAACGGCAGCAGCGGCCACGCCCGCGAGGAGCGATTTAAAAGTAGATTTCATTATGTCCTCCCATTGGAACAGCAATTTTTATTGCTTGCCCCCATAGCCTGCTACAGCAGATCGCCATCGTCAATACTTTTGCGTAGTCAACTCAACAAATGTCAAAAAATTACAACATGTCATTGCGAAACCGGCTGGAGACCGCAATAGTGGCAGGCAAATAGGGGTGCTGAAAAGCTGAAATAACAAGCAAAGCACCGGGAGAAAGAATGCGGCTTGGCGTCACATGCGCCAAAGGTGCATTTGAGCAGGTGAGGAAATTGTTGGATAAAAAGCCCCCGCAGAGGAGAAAATCCTTTGACAATTCCGACTCGCTGCGGTTGCGGGCGACATGGATGTATTACTCCCATGGACGTACTCAACGGGAGATCGCTGAACGATTGGGAGTCAGCCGAACAACCGTGATCCGTCTCCTTGAAGAAGCGCGACAGCGCCATGAAATCAAGTTCTGGATCGAAGAAGCTGAAGAACGATGTGTTCAGTTGGGTATCCAACTAGAAGCTCAACTTGGCTTGGAAGAAGCCATCGTTATTCCCGCTGGCGACAATCACGATGAAATTTCGGATTCTGTTGGGTTAGCGCTCGGCAAATACCTGTCCAACGCCGTCAGCGACCATATGACCATCGGAGTGGGATGGGGCCGAACCCTCACAGCGTCTCTGGTCAGCTTTCGTTCTACCATGCGCCAGGGAGTGAAGATCATGTCGCTTCTGGGCGGTTCAGTAGAGCCGATCCCGCCCAACCCGGTGGAATATTGCTGGCGGCTGGGCAGCACGATGGGCGCAGATTGCTACATGTTCCCGTCGCCGCTGATCGTTGATTGTGCCGAAACCAAAAACAACCTCATCAATCATTGCGGCCTGGGCACCATTTTCGACATGGCCAAAAATCTTGATATGGCAGTGCTGAGCGTTGGCGATATCGGGCCGGATTGCACGTCACTGGCACGGCGGTTGATGAGCCAGAGTGACCTGGATGAGTTGATCGCAGCAGGATGTGTTGCTGATGTCTTGTGCAATTTCATCAACGCGGCCGGTCAGGATATTATTCATCCGATCGACGATCGGGTGATGTCGGTGGATTTGCGGGAACTTGAAAATTGTCGGCACAAAATTCTGGCCACAGGCGGTCATCACAGAGATCGCGCCATTATTGCAGCGGTCAAACGCCTTGGCATTCATACGCTTGTTACTGATCAAAGTGCCGCAGAAGCTATTCTTCAACGCCAAACAGGAGCGAAAGCAGACCTATGAACAGGGTGGATGCACATCATCATTTCTGGAAAATCGATCTGGGGATCTATGGCTGGATTTCAGACGATATCGCCGGCATTCGCCGAGACTATCAGCCCGATCATCTGGCTCCCTATCTCAAACATCTTGGTGTCAGCAAAACCGTTTTGGTTCAGGCTGGTGAAAGTCTGTTGGAAAACGACGCAATGCTGGCGATTGCCGATCATTCAGACTTTGTTGCCGGCGTCGTCGCATGGGTTGATCTGACCGCTCCTGATGCTAGTTCCCAGCTGGAAGACCTGGCTGCACATGACAAGGTGAAGAGCATCCGACCTGTATTGCAGGGCATTGCTGATAGCGACTGGGTTTTACAGCCAAATGTGGTCAGCAATCTGCGCTTGTTACCCGAATTGAATCTGTGTTTCGATGCGTTGATCCAGCCTCGGCATCTCGCCGTTCTTGATCGCCTGACCGATCTGATACCCGAGTTGAATGTTGTGATTGACCATGCAGCCAAACCTGTCATCTCCAATGGACAGGCGGCAGGACCTGACTGGGAATTGGGT
>CAZOCA010000003.1:0-1579 GCA_964578105.1 uncultured Pararhizobium sp. | reverse complement strand
GGTATGGCGCGCCTGGCTGAAAAGTCACAGATTTTCTGCAAGCTGTCCGGCATGGCAACCGAACAGGGGCCCGGCTGGCAAGCCAGCACTTTGCAACCGGTCTGCGATCATTTGCTCAGCACCTTCGGTCCCCGCCGCTTGATGTGGGGCAGCGATTGGCCCGTGCTGGAACTGGTTGGCTCCTACACCCAGTGGTTTGAAGCGGCCCAGCAAATGCTGAGCGGATTGAGCGACGAAGACCGTGACTGGGTCATGGGCAAAACGGCGACACAGTTTTACAGCCTCTAGAGCGTTTCCGTAAAAGCGCGAAACGCTCTAACGCCCTGCAATGTGGTTTATGTTGTCTTCCATGGCGTCTGCTTCAGCCACGTTCAGCGCGCCCATGCGCATTGTGATGCTCCAAGTGTCGCGCGCGGCCAGTTCCACATAGCAGCCTTTAGCCTTTTCCTTTTTATGACCTTCCACCCCACTGGTGGCTGGAAAGGCAATGCCGAGGCCCTGCTGGTCAGGCGTTCGACAGAGCCAGCGGCCGGTCAAGGGTGCCTGAACGGGCTGATAGGAAATGAAATCGGCTCCGCCATCCGGCAGTTTCTGCATGGCATGGGTCCAGCCATCCAGCCCGGCCATCATATCAATTGAGAACACCACTTCGGGATCAAAGGCCAGATCAGGGCGCAGCACATGGTGCAAAACCGGTTCACGCTCCAGCGCCTCGATAAATTCCACATAGCCTTCCGCCGGTGAAATATGGGCCGGTATCGATGTTCTGACACGCACACTGGCGGGGTCATACTGTGCCGCATAGATCAATTTGCCAAAATCAACCGGCCGAAAATTGGCATGACCGAGATACATGAGATCCATAGGAACATTGCGTTTGTTTTCCACCGACAGATCGACAGTCAGAAAGGTCTCATCGAAGCCCAGACTGACCTTTGATGTCGCAAGGTAATTGCAGGAAAAGGCAATTGTGTGCTGATAGCTGCCGCAGATGGAGATGTGGTTCTCCCCTTCATCCACCTCCAGCCAAGCCGCCTGAAAAGGCGCATTGGGCAATTCACCATGCAGCGGATGCGTGTCCTGCGGACCAGGCGCGCCGACCCCGGCCAGACCGCAATGAATGAAGAAAGCCCCATAGGTACGCAGATAATCTGTCGTATCCACAGGCTCTTCAAACATGGAGCCCATGGTCAGGTCGCGGCCATCAAACTCTGCGCTCCAGATTTGCTGCCCTTTATAGGGCAGCACCACAATATTCGCGCGCGCTGTTTTCAATCGCAACGCCGCAACTCCGGAGGCATAACGAAAGGTGCTGACCGCAATCTTTTCGTTACGGACGATGACGTGTTCAACCACGCCGAATTGCGCGTCAGCCAGATCAATATGAAGGGCCATTCAAACCTCCGGTTTGGATATAATCAATAGGGTCTCCGGTTTGAATACAATCAGCCCGGCCTCCGTTTTAGATACGATCAGCCTGGTGTTGGCGCTTCTTCCCGCATCAGGCCCTGTTTTTTCAGATCTGCCCAAAGTGCGGTTGGAATGACAGCATCAGCTGCAGCCAGGTTCAGGCCAACTT
>CAZOCA010000002.1:15435-20493 GCA_964578105.1 uncultured Pararhizobium sp. | reverse complement strand
CTTCTTCCACCCGGGTAATCTCCTCCCTCAGCATCACGATACACTCTCTAAGTTCTTCAACGGAAAGATCAGACATATCCGCTCCAATTGCATGTGCGGGTGCTTCAATCTTGCGACCTTCTTCATCATAACGGGGCACATCATTCTCCTGCTTGACCAAACCAGTATCGCTTTGACACTGTACCACAATGTAAAACGCGGAGTTTTCAAATGTCATCCTCCCTTCCCGATTCCATGCAGGTCATCGCCATTCAAGAACCTGGTGGCCCGAACGTTCTGAAACCCGAGGAGCGACGGATTGCCGTTCCCTATGAAGGTGAAGTGCTGATCAAGGTCTCGGCTGCCGGGATTAATCGACCGGATATCCTTCAACGCCAGGGTGCTTACCCGCCGCCCAAAGGCGCATCTGATCTGCCCGGGCTGGAAGTTGCAGGAACCATTGTCAAACTGGGGCGCAACACCAGCCGCTATAAAATTGGTGACACCGTATGCGCTCTTTGCCCCGGCGGCGGCTATGCGCAATATGTTGCTGTTCCCGAGGCCCATGCCCTGCCAATCCCGGATGGTCTGGACTTTACGCAGGCCGCAGCCCTGCCAGAAACCTTCTTCACTGTGTGGACAAATGTCTTCCAGCGCGGTGCTCTGCAAAGGGGCGAGACGCTGCTCATCCATGGCGGCAGTTCCGGGATCGGGACAACGGCCATTCAAATTGCAAAAGCACGCGGTGCAATTGTAATCGCGACGGCAGGCTCAGATGAAAAATGTGAGGCCTGCAAATCCCTGGGCGCAGATCACACCATCAATTATCAAACAACGGACTACGTAGATGCAGTCAAAGCTATCACCAACGGCGCAGGAGCCAATGTCATTCTGGACATGGTGGGCGGTGATTATATTGAACGCAATTACAAGGCAGCAGCCATTGAAGGCCGCATCATCCAGATCGCTTTCCTGAACGGAGCCATAGCCGAAGTGGACTTCACGCGGCTGATGATCAAACGCTTGACCCACACCGGCTCAACCCTGCGCCCCCAATCCTTGGCCGCAAAGACCAAAATTGCACAGGAACTGGAGACCGAGATCTGGCCGCTCATTGCCAACCGCACCATAGCGCCCAGGATCGACAAGATTTTCAGGTTTGAAGATGCTGCTGAAGCCCACGCCTATATGGAAACAGGCGCACATATAGGGAAGCTTGTCCTGACACTTGATTGAAACGCCTAAGCGAAACTTTTGCTCGGCCAAGAGACCAGGGTCATCAGTTCAAACACACAAAGCCGACTGTTTTTAAGGAACCACACAAATTTCGGAGCGGGTCAGAAAACGTTTTCCCCGGCCATTATCGAGCGAAAACATCCCACCCTTTCCCTCAATAACATCAATGATCAGTCGCGTGTGTTTCCATGCCTTGTATTGGTCGCCGCCGATGTAAAATGGTGCGCCACCTATTTCACCTAGTTTTACGTCATGATCTGCAATGATCAGTTCACCCAACGGGTAACACATGGGGGACGAGCCGTCGCAACAGCCGCCTGATTGGTGAAACATGACCGGCCCATGGTCTGCAACGATTTCTGCGATGAGCTGCAGCCCGGCTTCTGTCACTTCTACCTGGTCTTTCATGAGTGCACCGTCCCTTCATTTCTGCCGGAAAGGGAGCGTGCCATACACGCCCCCCTTATCCTCTTAGAAAAAGCCCAATTTATGAGGGCTGTAGCTGATAAGCATATTTTTGGTTTTTTGATAATGCCCGAGCATCATCAAATGGTTTTCGCGCCCTATGCCCGATTGTTTATATCCACCGAATGCCGCATGTGCCGGATAGGTATGATAACAATTGGTCCAGACACGGCCAGCCTGAATGCCGCGCCCAAAGCGATAGCATTTGTTGGCATTGCGGCTCCAGACACCGGCGCCAAGACCGTAGAGCGTGTCATTGGCGATCTCCATTGCTTCCTCATCGCTTTTGAATGTACAGACCGAGAGGACCGGGCCGAAGATTTCCTCTTGGAAAATCCTCATATCGTTGGTGCCTTTGAAGACGGTCGGCTGAATATAATATCCGCCACTCAAATCGCCGGTTTGTTTGGCTTCAGCGCCGCCAATCAAAAGCTCTGCACCTTCTTTCAGTCCGATATCCATGTAGGACAGGATCTTTTCAAACTGTTCGCTCGATGCCTGCGCGCCTACCATTGTATTGGGATCCAATGGATCGCCTTGCACGATGGCCTCGATCCGTTTCAGACAACGTGCCATGAACTCATCATAGATGTCTTCGTGAATAAGCGCGCGGCTTGGACATGTGCAAACCTCGCCCTGGTTGAAGGCAAACAGAACCAGGCCTTCAATGGCTTTGTCCAGGAATGCGTCATCTTCATCCATAACATCCTTGAAGAAAACATTCGGTGACTTGCCGCCCAACTCCAATGTGCATGGAATGATGTTGGCACTTGCATATTGCATGATCAAACGACCCGTCGTCGTTTCACCAGTGAACGCAATTTTTGCGATTCGGCTGCTTGATGCCAGAGGCTTGCCCGCTTCAAGGCCAAAGCCGTTTACAACATTCAGCACGCCGGGTGGCAACAAATGCCCAACCAATTCCATCATGACCAAAATGGATGCTGGCGTTTGTTCTGCTGGTTTCAAAACAATGCAATTCCCGGCGGCAAGAGCCGGAGCCAGTTTCCAAACGGCCATCAGGATTGGAAAATTCCAAGGAATGATCTGACCGACAACACCGAGAGGTTCTTGAAAATGATACGCGACAGTGTCGCTATCAAGTTCGCCGAGCGAGCCTTCCTGCGCTCTGATCGCGCCCGCGAAATAGCGGAAGTGATCAATAGCGAGCGGGATATCGGCCCCGGTTGTTTCTCGAATGGGTTTGCCATTGTCCCATGTGTCGGCCTCAGCCAGAAGTGCTAGATTGTCTTCCATCACTTGCGCGATTTTGTTCAGTATGATGCTGCGTTCGGTCACGCTGGTTGAACCCCAGGCATCTTTGGCCGCATGCGCTGCATCAAGTGCTGCTTCAATATCTTTTGCGTTGGAGCGGGCAATTTGACAAAGCACTTTACCGTTTACCGGGGTCGTATTGTCGAAATATTTGCCGTCAATAGGCTCAACGAATTCGCCGTTGATAAAATTCCCGTATTTCTTCTTGAATTCAAAAGCCATGGTTTTCTCCCTGGTTGTCATTGAATTACAGCCGCTAACGCTTGGAATTGTGAAAAGGTCACTGACACCGCCAAAAATTCAGGTCTGCGAACCTGACAGCGCTGAAACGCCGTATTCTGTTTCAGCTCCGCAAGAGCTCGTTTGAAATTTGGCCGACAGCCACATGCAAACGTTTGTCTGTTCATAGTTCCGTTCAGATACGTCTATTTCACTATCTTGGCAGGTTCGTGTTTGGAGGCGTTGATAAGCATCAATTTTGTCGAGAAATGCCTTGGCAAACCCGCTTGGCCTCATTGCAGACCATTGCACACGCAGACCGAATGCTCGCTCTTGAATCCGGCGTATTCGGTCCGGGATTCGATAAATGGAAATTATCGACCCTTGCAGTTCGGCAATCAGACGAATGCCACTTATTGCTCAGCAGAAACGACTCATTTTTATGAACGGGGTCTACAGAGAAGCTGTTCTGACTGTGGGTTGGCCGTATTGATGCAAGTCAACGCGCGTGACAGCAGACAGACTACTGTAGATCAAAATGGAGGTTGAAAATGTATAAAAATATTCTGGTCCCCATCGCCTTGGATCATGAACGTGACACCAAATCTGCGCTTGATCTTGCCCACAAACTCTTGGATAAAAGCGGCAAGATCACGGCCTTGCATGTATTGGAGCATGTCGCCGGATATACCCAACAATACCTGCCCCAGGATCAACTGGCAAAACGGCACAACGAAGCTGAAGCCAGTTTAGCAAAAGAGATTGCCGATCAGGAGCAAGTAGAGCCGGTCTTGATCACCGGGCATTCCGGCCGTTCGATTGTTGAATATGCTAAAAGCAACGAGGTGGATTGCATTATCATCGCGTCGCATCGACCGGGCTTGCAGGACTATTTTCTCGGATCAACAGCTGCACGGGTCGTCCGTCACGCCCACTGCGCAGTGCATGTGATCAGATAAGCGCGCTTCAACGCTCCGCTAAGGGCGCGGACATGACGGTGTCTGCTTGTCGGAGGGCTGATCTCGCTTGGTCAAAACGACACTTCCACTTTCGGCACAAAGTCGAGATGTCACCGGTGCTTAAAGCTGTTATTTTTGAAGACCACAATCAATTTGGTAGAGTAAGACTTCGCCGATGGCATTGGTGTCTAACGAACGTTCAAAGACCATGCCCAATCGTTTTATCAGGCTGATTGAGCGCTCATTGTTGCGATAGGCACGAGCAACAACCCGATCAAGGTCGTGCTTGCTAAACGCCACATCCAGAACTTTCTCTGCGGCTTCTGACGCATAGCCCTTCCCCCAATAGGCAGGCTTAAGCCACCAACCAATTTCAGGAGCATTGGCCATTTGAAGCGGTGCCAACCCGCAAAATCCAATTAATTCGCCATTGGCACGACTGGTTAGTTTCCAGTTGCAGTAGCCGAGTGTCTCTTGATAGGCCCTTTGGAGGCCCATGAACCAGCCAATTCTGGAATCTGGCTAAGGTTTTCCTTCAGCAATATAATGCATTACCTTTGGATCTCGCGCCACTTCCGAAAAGGCACAGAAATCTTCAAGAGCCCATGTTTCGAGCGAAAGACGAGATGTTTCGTACACAATCATTTGCGACCAACTTCACTGGATCAAATAGTATTTTGCAAGCCTGGAACATTAAGCCGACGGACCAATGCCCGCAAGCGTTGCACGCCCTGAACAATCAATCCGCACAAGTCAAATTATGAGCAGGTTTGAGCTCTGAGAAGCCGAAATCTGCATGGCAGAACCTTACAAGACAATCGATCTGACATGATCATTTTCTACCTGTAGCCAGCGTTCGCTCCAGTGTTTGCTCCAGTGTTCGTTATTGTCATGAATGTTGCGTTCAGGTGTCTGTCACATTCTT
>CAZOCA010000002.1:0-15335 GCA_964578105.1 uncultured Pararhizobium sp. | reverse complement strand
CTGCTTAGTCCTAAGTTTTCGATGGAATGTTCATGGTGCGAGAAGAAAGGAATTCTTCAACTGCAGCAAATGCTTCATCTGCTTCCGGGGTTTGGAATGCCTGCCAGACGTGTAACATGAACGGCCAAGTCTGTATTATGGCGGTTGAGCCCTGCGCGGTTGCTTTGTTGACATATCGTACCGCATCGTCGAGCAACATTTCCGCTTCGGACGCCTGTACAAGTGTTGGTGGCAATCCCGACAGGTCACCGAACAGGGGAGACACCAAGGCATTGCTGGGGTTGATCCTGTTCATCAGGAAGCTGGAACAGAGGGCGATAACTTTCCGAGCTTTCACCATCGGTCCGAAGCTGATGCCCAACATGATGTCTGTGTCGATATTCGAGAGCAGACTGGGACTGGCAAGGGTTAGGTCTGTCTGAGGGGAAAAAACAACCACAGCATCAGCCGGCCGCAATTGAGCATCCCGCGCCCAAGCTATTGTCGAAAGGGCCAGATTTCCACCTGCGGAGTCACCTGCCACAACCAATACATCCGCATCCGATCGGCCGTCGGGGCCATTTTCCAGCACCCAACGATAGGCATTCTGGCAGTCAATGATGCCTGCCATACGTCCATTTTCTGGCATTAACCGATAGTCGACAGCAAGAACGGCAGCATTCGCAATTTCAGAAAGTCGACTTGTAATAAGTCGGTGGCTTTTCGGGCTCCCCATCATGTAGGCACCACCATGTATGTATAGAACGCGCCGGTTTGGATCTGCGTTGGCAGCCATAACCCATTCCGCATTGACGCCATCCACAACAATAGGTCGTATATTCGAGCTGACCACAAATTCAGCGCCAGAATCATCCATTTGCGTGCGCAGCCGTTCCAAGAGCCTTTTACGGCTCATTTTGGGTGTGGCCGCTCTGTCGTCCAACATCCGCTGGGTCACGGCCTTTTGTTCTGTGCTCTCGCAATCACGTTTTCCTTTTGCCACCGGTCGTGGAAGGTCATAGCGACGGTGATCGTCCCCCTGGAAAGCAAGAAGTATTCCAAGCCACAACAGCCCTATGAGTAGCCCCACTACGATCAGTGTTACCAACATGCTTTACTGTTCCTTTTCAATCGATAAGTGAACTGATCCAAACGCTGAAATCGTCAAAATTACCAGCAGATACTCATCTGAATATAAAGTCTGAGATACGCTCTCTGGGAGGGGAGAAGTTCATTCGTTTCGGAAGATCTTGAGATTAAATTAGAGAAGTGTCTTCAGTTCTCAAAGAACAATTTTAAGTTTTGAACCATTCAAACGCACCACGACCGAAGCCTGTTTCCATTCAATTTGACATTGGCTGCAATGCGGAACATCACAAATCTGGGCTCCAAACCGTCATTCGAAGTGTTGAATTTAATGGGCGCTGACCCCAGAGCCTGACCCTTACAGATAAAATCCGGTCGATTGGCAGTCACACATTGCGCCAACAGCGAAAGCGCCGTATACAGACGTAAATTCCCATCAACACATTTGTTCGGTGCGGCGCTCCAGCTTAAGAAAAATGGCTGGCGGCAGACGGAGGATTTTGTCTGCTGTACCGTACAGGAATGCGAGGATAAGACATGGCCAATACTCTTTTGATGCCCAAGGCAACTGCCGTCTGGCTGGTTGACAATACAGGACTGTCATTTGACCAGATTTCTGCTTTCTGCAAATTGCACCCGCTGGAAGTCAAATCCATCGCTGATGGCGAGTTCGCGCAAGGTATCAAGGGCCTTGACCCTATTCAGACCGGTCAGCTGACCCGTGAGGAAATTGACAAGGCGCAGAACGATCCCGCCTATCGCCTCACCCTCTCCCCACCAAAAGTGCGGGTTCCGGAAACCAAGCGCCGCGCGCCGCGCTACACTCCTGTCTCACGTCGTCAGGATCGGCCAAATGCCATTTTGTGGCTGGTACGCAATCATCCGGAATTGAAAGATTCCCAGATCATTCGCCTTGTCGGCACAACCAAACCAACCATAGCAGCCATTCGCGAGCGCACCCATTGGAACTCGGCCAACCTGACACCAATGGATCCAGTGACACTTGGCCTTGCCAGCCAGATTAATCTGGATATGGAAGTTACCAAATCCGCCAAGGATGCACCTGCCAAACCGGTTGAAGACGAAGGCGTGACCTTGCTGTCGCCGGAAGAAACCACATCTTTGGATGCTTTGGAACGTGCAAGTGCGGCCTTGTTTGGCGGCGCTGAAATGCCAAGCAAATCCGATATGGAAAAAGATGAAGAAGAACTTGACGCGGATGCTGTCTTCGCAAAATTGAAAAATTTGAAGAGCGACGACACCGAAGTTCAGGAATAATCACTTCGTTTGATTACCTGGTCGCTTGCCTTTTGTAGTAGGCAAGCGACCAGACTGAAAAACTCTACGCTTTCAAAGCCTTTTGAATTTCCTTGAAAAGAGTTTGCACTTCCTCAATTGCAAGCTTGTTTCCGCCTTGTTCAAGCACCGAACTGCCCTGCCCCATGGCCGAGGCATAGGCCGTGCGATTTCCCAACATAGCCTTAGCCACTGTAGGGCCGTATTTCTGCAGCGCTTCCAGAACTTCGCCTGTCAATTTTGCCCGGGGCGGAACGCGGTTCAGAACCACCAGCGCAGGCACGTTCTCTTTTGCGGCCAAATCCAGTGTCAATTGCGTTGCCCACAAATCAACCGGTGAGGGTTGCATGGGTATCAGCACAATATTGGCAGCTTCAATGGCCGGTTGCGCCTCCCGGTCGGATTTCGGCGGCGTATCTGCAAACACAAAGTCATGATCACGGGCCATGGCGCGGGCCTCGCGACGCGCGCCCCAACCACTTGCGGTCCGAAAACTGAACCCGGCCGCTTCTTCACCCAAAAACTCTTCGCGGGCTTCAAACCATTCCCCCAAACTGCCCTGGGGGTCCACATCCAACAACGCAACGGAAGCGCCTTTTTTGGACAGCAAAGCCGCTGCAGCCATATGAGCGGTCAATGTGGTTTTTCCTGAACCACCCTTTTGCTGAGCGATGGTAATGATGGTTCCGGTCATGGCGATAGCCTTTTCAAAAATGATCAGGTATCATGACATATTGCACTGCACAATCGCAAGTATTCTAAACCACCGGCACTCCGCGGCCTGCAAAAACCCTCAAGTTTCCCCGACAGGTACCGTATAATTCAATGCAAGACGGCCGCCATCAGCATAAATGGTCTGTCCGGTGATGTAGCTGGCATCGTCTGATGCCAAAAAAGCAGCAATTGAAGCAATCTCGGACGCTTCGCCAATACGCCCCATCGGCGTACGTGACAGAATCCGATTCTTGGCTTCCGGGTCATTATTCACCGCAGCCAGAATATCTGTGTTGATGGAACCGGGCCCAATCGCATTGACGCGAATGCCCCGGCTTGCCAGCGAAAGTGCCATCACCTTCGTCAATTGCTGAACGCCACCTTTTGAGATTGAATATGGCACCTGGCTTGGAATTGCGACCTGTGCATTGATGCTGGACATGTTGATGATTGATCCTGGCGCACGCCCCTCTTCAATCTGATCCACCATTTGCCGCGCAGCTGCCTGGCCACACAGAAATGCCCCCTTCAGATTGACCTGCATGACCCGATCAAAATCCTCTTCGGAGATATCCAGAAAATCGTCGCTGTGAATAATACCGGCATTGTTGACCAGAACGTCCAGCGAATTGAAGCTGTCGAGCGTGGCGGCCATCAGGTTGCGAACTGAAAGCCTGTCCCCGACATCACAATGGACAAAACGTACATCACCCAATTCCGAAAGTGACTTTTCGGCCTTGTTTCCCGTTTTTTCATCCACATCAGCAATAATGACTTGCGCTCCCTGTTCCAGAAAGCGGCGCGCGCACGCAAAGCCAATACCCTTAGCACCACCCGTCACGACGGCGGTCTTGTCATCCAATGTCATGAAAAATCCATTGTTTTTCTCTTTGATTAGACCATGCCGTTTTCAGCCATCAAGTTCAAGCACCAGGAAGGCGCACCTGAAGGTGTTTGGGGTCCGCACCCTAGCTTCAGCCTGCCTCCAGCACGGCCGCAATCTCGTCCAGAATGGCAGGATCATCAATTGTTGCTGGCACGGGATAGGGTTCCTTATTGGCAATTTTTTGCATGGTCGCCCGCAAAATCTTGCCGGATCTTGTCTTTGGCAGGCGCGAAACAGTTGCGACACTCTTGAATGCGGCAACCGGTCCAATGGTTTCACGCACCAGTTTGATGACTTCCATCTCGATTGTTGCGTTGGCGCGGTCAACGCCCGAATTGAGGATCAGAAATCCCATCGGAAGCTGACCTTTCACCTCGTCATTCACGCCCACAACAGCGCACTCGGCAACATCTGGATGATTGGCAATTGCCTCCTCCATGGCGCCGGTGGAAAGGCGGTGGCCGGCGACATTAATGATGTCATCCGTACGTGACATGATGAACAGATAGCCGTCATCATCAACATATCCGGCATCGCCGGTTTTGTAGAAACCCGGAAATTCTGCAAGATAGGCTTCCTGAAACCGCTCATCATCTCTCCACAATGTGGGCAGACAAGACGGCGGCAATGGCAATTTCACAACAATATTGCCCAATGTGCCTGCCGCCACCGCATGCCCCTCATCATCAAGCACTTGAACATCATAGCCGGGCATGGGGACTGAGGGGGAGCCTTTCTTGATCGGCAATTTACCCAATCCAACAGGATTTCCAGCAATGGCCCACCCGGTTTCAGTCTGCCACCAATGGTCAATCACTGGCACACCCAGTCGGTCCTCGGCCCAGGAAATTGTATCGGGATCAGCACGTTCGCCAGCCAGGAACAGCGTTCGCAGACTGGAAATATCGTAATTTTCCAGATACTTGCCTTTCGGATCTTCTTTCTTGATGGCCCGAAATGCTGTGGGCGCAGTGAACAGCGCCGCGACCTTATGCTCTTCAATAATCCGCCAGAAAGTACCCGGGTCCGGCGTTCCGACAGGCTTGCCTTCAAACAAGAGCGTGGTGCAACCGCGCAGCAATGGCGCATACACAATATAGGAATGGCCAACCACCCAGCCCACATCAGACGCTGCCCAGAAAACATCTCCCGGAGCCATGTCGTAAATGGCAGACATCGACCAATTCACGGCAACCATGTGGCCGCCAACATCACGCACCACACCTTTGGGCTGACCGGTCGTGCCTGATGTGTAGAGGATGTAAAGCGGATCTGTCGCCTTCAGGGGAACACAGTCACTCGTCTGACCCAGCGCTTTTGCCTCGGAGAGTTCTTTTCCATAGTCAAAATCCCGCCCGTCAATCATCGTGGCAGATGCCTGTTCTCGTTGAACGATGAGGCAGGCACTTGGCTTGTGATCAGCAATCTCGATTGCTTCATCCAGCAACGGCTTGTATTCGACAATCCGGTTGGGTTCGATGCCGCAGGAAGCGCTTATGACTATTTTGGGCTGGCAGGCATCGATCCGTTTTGCCAATTCGTTTGCGGCAAACCCGCCAAACACAACGGAATGAACAGCGCCAATGCGGGCGCAAGCCAGCATTGCAACCACGGCTTCGGGAACCATTGGCATATAAATGACCACGCGGTCGCCAGCGATCACACCGTGACTGAGCAGAATTGCACCGAGTGCCGAGACGTCCTGCTTCAACTCAGCAAAGGAAATGCTGCGTTTTGTCCCGGTAATCGCGCTGTCATAGATGATGGCGGCCTGGCCGGGTCGATCTCGATCAGCATGCCTGTCGACACAATTGTAGCATGTATTTCCAACGGCATCGGGAAACCAACGACCATAAACCCCCAGATCTGCATCGAAAGCCCTGCTTGGTGGCGTCGACCAGTCGATCGCTTTAGCAGCTTTCATCCAGAATGATTCAGGGTCAGCCTTCCAGCTGTCATAGATATCAAAATAACGGCTCGTCACAGGCAAAATCCTCCCAGGTATCCGCACGTGATTGTTTTACCGAACACTAAGAGAGCCTATGACATCTGTCTACTGAACCTTGGTGGTAAAACCCAAAGCTTTGAGAGGCCTGCAGCAAACAAATTATGCGCTGATCAGCACAGATTTAATGAACCCACATCTACAACGCCGCAATTTGACGGTGAACTGGCAAACTCGAACTACGAATACGACTTAAAAAGTAGAATTTCATGAAGAATATCAATAAGAAAACAAAATTAACTGAAATCAAATTAATTATTTTTTTTGAACCTTTTTATATAATTAACTTAATTCAAGTTACTAATACTTATCGCTTGCGCCGAACAGTCTAGCACGCACCCTTTGCCCAGATAGGTGCCACAACTGAGAACATCGCGGCTACAAACCCTCGACCTAAAAACCATCAATAAGGACAGTCAACAAGATTGAGGGCATGCAGGCGCCCCTGCTACCATGGCGGGAGAAAAAATCGATATTTTGGCTGTTTTGGAGACAAAAGGGCTTGCACAGCACCCAGTGTAAAGGCATTTAAGGCGCATGATTATAGACCCATATTTCTATCTGGCCGCAATCCCTGCAGTTTTGTTTGTTGGAATCTCAAAAGGCGGTCTTGGGGCGATAGCCCTGTTTGGCGTGCCAATTATGGCCTTGGTTGTCTCGCCGGTTCAGGCAGCTGCCATCATGCTTCCGATACTTCTTATAATGGATGTTGTGGCAATCAAATCCTATTGGGGGATATTTGACCGGCAGATGTTGAAAGATATGCTACCGGCCGGAACCGCAGGAATTGCGTTTGGATGGGCGACTGCAGTCTATGTGGATGATGTCATGCTCAGGCTTCTGCTCGGCGTCATGACATTGCTGTTTACGCTGAAGCACTTTTTCTGGAGAGATACCGGGCCAGCCAAGCCAAGGAATGCGGTCAAGGCAGCAGCTGCCGGGTTTGGAGCGGGATATACAAGCTTCGTCAGCCATGCTGGCGCGCCACCCTATCAACTCTATTCTCTACCGCTGAAAATGGATCGACGGATTTTCGCAGGCACCTCAGTGATTTTCTTTGCTGCCATGAATGTCATCAAAATGATCCCCTATTTTGCACTCGGACAGTTTGACACGACAAATCTGACAACCTCAGCAGTTCTGATGCCGCTCGCCTTTGTCTCAACCCTTATCGGCATATGGCTGGTCAAAATTGTCAGCCAGACAGCCTTCTATCGCATTATGTACAGCGCGCTCTTCCTGGTTTCGATAAAACTGATTTGGGACGGCCTGGTTGGCTATCATCTGGTTTAGGGTGAAAAAGCACCACTTATTGTAACCTTCACGCCTTTTAAACGTTATGGTAGCAAAGCGTTAAACATCCGGCGAACACTGTGACTTAATTGTGGCGCGTTAACCAGTCGTTAGAACCTTTCTTGGCAGTTTGCATCAGCGCCCCAGAAGCGGGCAGCGATTTTTAGTTCCAAGAAAGGACAACTACCATGGGTTCCGATATTACACTTTCCAAAGCCGTCCGCGGCAATCTGCTTTCCCTGCAGAGCACTTCCGATTTGCTTACGAGCACACAAGAGCGCCTCTCTACTGGCCTCAAAGTAAATTCAGCTTTGGATAATCCAACCAACTTTTTCACAGCTTCCTCATTGAACAGCCGCGCGAGCGATTTGAGCCGCCTGCTGGATTCTGTTGGCAACGCCACACAGACACTGGAAGCTGCCGACAATGGCATCTCCGCCATCACCGACCTTGTTGAAGCCGCACAGGCGACAGCCCGTCAGGCCCTGCAGACATCTTCCGGCATAACAGGTGGTACAACGACCATCGCAACCGCAACCGGAACAGGCGCAGCAATCGGAGCTGACACAGCCGCAGCGCTTGAGGGATCAGCCGTAAACGGCCTTGCGGGCACTGAAGTCGCTGCCACACTGGAAGGTGGTGCACTGACTGGTACAGACTCGGCTGCAACACTTGGTGCTGCTGCGGACTCTTTCGAAATCTCTGTTGGCGGTGACACCTATACATTCGATCTGTTCGACAGTGGCACGGCTGCCTATGCTGGTGCTAATGTCGGTATTGATATAGCTGACGATGTTGATGCAGCTATTACTGCGATCAACGGTGCGTTGGCTGCCGATGGCAATAGTGCGAGCATCAATGGTTCAGGCAACCTTGAAATTGTTGCTGGTGACACTGCTGACACAATCACAGTTGATCCCAACACCAACTCCACAGCAGGCACACTGACAGCACTTGGTTTGACTTCAGGTGGCACGGCTGATTCAACAACAGATCTTTCAGCTTCGCAGATCGCATCTGATGGTGATTCATTTGAGCTGTCCGTTGGGTCCAACACATATTCATTCGATTTCTTTGACAGTGGCACAGCCGCGTATGCTGGCTCCAATGTCGGCATCGACATCGCTTCCGGTCAGGAAATCTCTGATGTAATCGCAGCCATCGACAGCGCATTGAGTGCTGACGGCAACGGCGCTTCAATCAATGGCTCCGGAAACTTCGAAGTCACTGCTGGTGACCTTGCCGATACGATCACGATCGATCCGAATACCTCCTCAACAGCGGGCGTTCTCACAGCGCTTGGCGCGACATCCGGCTCTACTGCTTCCGGAGAAAATGCTGATCTTGCCGCTCTGGCTGGTAGCGATCTGACGATTGATGTAGGTGGCGCAAGCTTCTCCTACAGCATCACTGCCAGTAGCACCAAAGCTGATCTGGATGCACAATTGGCAACATTCGTCACAGACAACGATGAAGTAGCCGCCGCATCAACAGATACTGATGGCAACCTGACCGTCACTGCCGCAGAGGACACAGACAGTGTTACTCTTGGCGGTACGGCTCTGACCAGCTTCGGTACAAACCTCACAACAACAGCCATTGACCCGGTAACAACTGGCGGTACGAACCGTCGTGAAGATTTGGAATCCGATTTCAATGAGCTTCTGGTCCAGATTGACGAATTGAAAAACGATGCTGGTTTCAACGGTAAGAACCTGCTCGATGGTGATGATCTGAAAGTTGTCTTCAACGAAGATGGTTCCAGCTCACTGAACATCGGTGGTGTGACCTTCGACAGCGCTGGCCTTGGACTGAGTTCAGTAGCTAGCGGTGATTTTGACTCAGATGCAAACATTGAAGCAACACTGTCCACATTGGACACTGCAACATCTACTTTGCGGTCACAGGCATCGAAATTCGGTTCTAACCTGTCCGTGGTGGAAACTCGTGAGAGCTTCACCAAAGAAACAATCAACACTCTGGAAACAGGTGCTGCCAACCTGACACTGGCTGATCTCAACGAAGAAGGCGCGAACCTGCTGTCGCTCCAGACACGTCAGTCCCTGTCTTCTACAGCGCTCTCCCTGGCTTCTCAGGCCGACCAGAACGTTCTGCGGTTGCTCTAAGCTCCGCAAGAAATATAAATTAGGAAGGCAGGTGCTTCGGCACCTGCCTTTTTTATGTGCTGACAGTTCTGCTATAGTTGAATGTGAAAGGATCACTCCATGTCACTGCGCGTTGAACTGAAGCCAAATGAAAAAATGATCGTCGGCAAAACCGTCATTACGAATGGCGATCAACGAACGAAGCTGACAATTGACGGAAACACGCCAATACTTCGCGCAAAGGACATATTGCTGCCCGAGCAGGCCGATACGCCCGCCAAATGCGTCGCACTGGTTGTTCAAACCATGTATCTGTCAGATACCCCGGAAGAGCATCATTCTGATTATTTCAAATTAATCAATGAGATAGTTGCAGCTGCCCCCAGCACTATCGTGCACATAGAGCCAATAAATAACCTGATATTAACCAATGATTTGTATAAAGCATTGAGAGCAACAAAGGCTCTGATAGCATATGAAGGGGAGTTGCTAGCACATGCAACAGGCAGCGCAGATTTATCAGAAGACACAACAAGCAACAACTAGCCCACGGCAGTTGGAAGCTCGGCTTTTGCTAAAGGCCGCTCATCGGCTGGAAGACGTCAACAAAGACGAAGCGCTGGACCGCGATGAAATGCGCGACGCACTTGCTTACAACAAGAAAATTTGGACGTTGTTTGTCACAGCCGTCACAGAAGAAGACAGTCCCCTACCGACAAACATTCGCGAAAACATTGCCAATCTCGGCATCTTTGTTTTCAAACAAACCCGCGTGGCTGAAGGCCGCATGGACAAGAGCGTGCTGGGCTCCCTGATTTCCATCAATCGCGAAATTGCCGGCGGCCTCCGAGGCTAAGCCCCAAAATGCGTCAGCAGAGTTTTCTGCTGACGACGACAATCTGAAATGACCAAAATTTCAGAACAGTTGGCTCAGACAAACAGAGTTTCTGAGCACTGGAAGTCACCCCGACAAGACAAATTTTAGATGTAATTCACCAGCGACATGTCGAACAAGATCGATGTAGCGCGGTAACTTGCTTCCAGCCGGGTCTGCAAAGTCAGAAGATTGACCGACACTTCATTCAAATCCGCACTTTCGATGCCGTCAACCAATGTCTGCAGGGTTCCGGTTTTCACATTATGGCGCGTATTTGCGTTATCGGCAGCACTGCGTGCTGCACTCAACTCACCGGCAATCTGCTCCAGTTTCTGAACACCTGCAGGATAAGAGATATTCTGCAGTGTTTTATCAGCAAGAAGACCGTAACGCTTCTCGTCATTCTGGTTGTCTTCGGTGAAAGTGCTGCTGGAAAAAACAGCAAGATTTTGCACCAGAACCCGGAACGCTTCCTCATTTGCACGCGCGCCATAGGAAATGGTCAGATTGTCATCAATTCGGGCCGTGGCTGTACTGCGCGCAGAATCCGTACTGTTATCGCCTGTGTACCAGAACACCGTATCGCTCTCGGTGCCATCTCGCAGCGCGGTCGCACTGTCAAAAGGTGGGCCATCGATCCGCTGTGGCACGCCGCCACCTTCATAGTCAAAAAAATCTGCGCCCGCAGCCATGGCAGATGCTGCGCGCACATCTACAGCGGTAAGTTGCTCAAGCGTATCAGTCAGAGCCGCCGCGAGATTTGAAGCTGTATCATCCGGAGTTGCACCAATTTCGAAGGCATTGTCTCCGCCTTGCCCGGCAGCGGCGGCAACCAGTTCAATATTTTGTTCCGTACCATCGGGCAATGTGACACTTATTGTCAGCGTTTCACCCGCTGTCGGTTGACCAGTAAAGTCCACATCAAAAGTCGCGGGTGCAGCAGAAGGGCCGGTCAGAACGGCGTTCGTCAACGCGTTTGTAACGCCCTCAATTTTTACACCAAAGGGATGCACACCGTCTTCGGCCAGTTGAACTTGCGTCGTTGATGGTTGGGTGACATCAAGCCGTCCTGTTCCAGCGGCACCTGTGTCTGCCAACAGCCGCTCATCGCGATGCTGCACGAAGCCGGCACGATTGCCTTCACCATCCATTATGGCATTGACTGTCTCAACCGGCTTGTTGGAAACATCTTGGCCCGCGAACAGATAGCGCCCCCCTGCCTCAGAATTGAGCATAGAGAGCGTTTCACCCAAGAGATTATAAGATGTGACCTGGCCCTGTGACTTGCCGTCACCAAGCAGTTCGTAAATATTGGGATCCATGCTGCCGCGCGCTTCAGTCGCCACGCCATCCATACGCGTCAGCACCTGATCGGAAATACTCAGCCGCAGTTCAACCAGCGTAATGCTGGACTGATAGGATTCCAGCCGGGACACATCACTGCGAAAGGCAATTGAGAGGCTGCGGTCACTGCCGATGCCCGCATAGGTCTCAGACTTTCGCCCGGTCGAGAGTTGTTGCTCAAGGCCCGCCATGGACTGGCGCAATTGCACAAGATCGCGGACGATTGAAGTGGAGCGGGAACCGACAAGAGCATCAACCATTCTATATCCTTATGATGGTTTCGAGCAGTTCCTGGACCACCTGCATAACCCGTGCATTGGCGGCATAGGCTGTCTGTAGCTCAACCAGACGGGCCATCTCTTGATCAATCGAAACCTCTGTACTCTCGGAAAAGCGATTTTGCAGAATATCGATGACATTGCTTTGGCTGTTCGCGCTGTTTGCCGCCTGCTCTGCCTCGGCACCACGCACCGAAATGATCTGCGATACAAGATCGTCGACCGTCCCGGTAAATGGGGCTGATACAGTACCAATGCCTGTTTCCGACGCGTAGGAGTTAACTGTTCCCGTCAGGGCATCGAATAGAAACAGCGGTCGGCTGGAATCGCCATCCAGAGTTTCCGGGCTGGTCTCATAGACAACAAGGCGGGAATTATCTTCAATCAGATTGCTGTTGACCGCAATCCGGCTTGAGAAGCCCTGAGCCTGAGGGGTGCCATCTTGAGAATTGGAAAAGGCTGCGCCCCCGACATCAACAAAAAACGGCAGCGCCACGCCTTCGCCAGTCAGCGACGTTGAGGTGATCTGCGCATCAAAGCTGACAATCTCGACCGCATTGACGACGCCATCATCCAGAATTCTTATTGTGTCGCCACCTTCATCAGACACTTGAAAGCTGCCGCCCAATGCTGATTGAATTTGAGAAATCACCGAACTCGTGCCACCGGAAAAGTCGATACCGATGACGGTGTCATCTGATCGTCCGGTCAAACTGTCAGACAATGGCAGAGAATTCGGGTCACCGACACGCACAAAACTGATCGTGCTCTCTTGGCCACTGGATACATTCGAAACGGTGAAGCTTATGGGATTGCCGGCTTGCAGACCGGTCAAATCCAGATCAAACCCATCCTGCGTGCCCGAAGTAACGGCCGTTCCTTCTTCAGTCCGGTTGCCAAGCGCTGACGCCATGGCCGAGGCGAACTGATCCAGCTGCGCCTGCGCTTCCACCAGAATATCATCTCTGAGATCGCGTGCAGCCGCAATGGAACCATTGCGCAGCAAGCCAGGCTGCAGCAGGTCTACCTTTGAACCGCTGGTAGTCACCAGATTGATGGTGCCAACGCTTCGGTCATCAGAATTGAAAGCGTATTCCGTTTCAGAAGTGACCTGGCCACGGCTGTCAAATTCAAGAACAGCTGCCGTACCATCAAACAATGAGGCGCCACCGGCAGTACTAATGCGGACGCCACCCTGGTTGTCCTTGGAAACCTGCACGTCCAAATACTGGGCCAACTGATCAACATAGATATCACGTTGATCCTCAAGATCAGCGGTGCCGCTGGAACTGCTGGAATTGGCCAGGATCCGATCATTGAGGCGTTGTATGTTCTGAAGCGCCGCGTTCATTTCGCCGACGCTGTCACGCAGGAAAGACTCATTTTCCTGCCGCATGGTCTGAACGTCGTCGCTAAGGGAGTTTAATTGTCCTGCAAGCACCTGACCGGATGTAATCACCTCTGCACGGGTGACATAGCTTTCCGGCGTGGTCGCCAAGCCTTCCAGCGCACTTGTAAAACTGCTGAAAAGAACATCCAGCCCGTTGGTGCCACCAGGTGTGCCAAACAATTCATCAAGGCGGGACTGATAGGAATCAATCCGCTCCGCATAACGGCCGCTGGCACTTTCAGTTCGCAGCTGCGTTTGAATGGCTTCGTCAAGCGAACGCTGAATGCGGGTCGAGTCAAGACCAATGACCCGGCCACCTTCCACCAGCGAAGTCTGATCAATCGTTTTCGCTGTGTATCCGGGCGTATCGGCATTCGCGATATTAGTCGCGGTCAACTGAAGCCCGCGCTGATTTGCGTTCAGTCCGGACAGTGCCATGGATAGCGCGGAAGTCAGGCCCATTTCAGTGCCTCCTGAAGCAGATCACAGACAAGGGATCAGAACCCTGCCCCATATTTATCGAACCATATTGAGCGCTTCTTGCAGCATTTCATCTGCGGTAGAAACGATCCGGGAATTGGCGGAATAGGCTTGCTGCGTCACAATGAGTTTGGAAAACTCGTCCGCAATGTCTGTGTTGGAGTTCTCAATTGATTGTCCGACAATCGCGCCGGTGGAATCCAAGATGGCCTGACCGGATTCCGAAGTTGCCTCAAAGGCACCACCATCAAGTCGCAACAGACCATTATCAGCATTGAAGGACACCAGTGGGATATCCACGATATTCAGGCTAAGACCATTGGAGTAGTTGGCGACGATGGTTCCGCCATCGGCCACTTGGACCCCGACAAGTTCACCAGATGCCAAACCATCCTGCGAGAAATCATTGACCTGAACATTGCCGTTCGGATCATCATATTGGGTCAGGCCACCTGTCCCATGAATGAGATTGATGTCACCAAGATTTGCCCCATCCACCACAATACCGCTCAGCGTAATCTGGCTGACAACCGGATCAAGCGTGCCATCGCTACCAAATGTATAGGTCTGTCCGATGTTACGCCACATCGTGTCTGTCCCGGTTGCATCAGGGTTCTCCAGATAGAACATGTTCCAGGTGTCGGTCCCGCCATTGTCATCACTGTCAACCTTGGCCCAGCGGAACTGGATGTTCACAGGCGACCCGTTTTCATCATATACGGTGATCGCGCCACCGCTCACCGAGCTGCTCACAAAAGCTGTATTATCATTGGCAACTACCACGCCTGCTGCGGGTAGATAATCACCTGCAGTAATGCCAAAGACATCCTCATCGACTGTTCCGCCAAGAGCCAGGCTGGCCGTTGAAGAGGTTGCTTCGATCGAGATGTCACCTGTGCTTGTATTCACACTCGCTGTCACACCAGCCAGACCAGCAAGCGCAGTATTCAACTCCGCCAGCGTGGAAATTTCACCAACCCCGGTGCCGAAGGTGATGGTCTGAGCGCCGCCAGAGGCAACGTCAACAGTTAAGGTTTCACCCTGTGTAACCGCCCCTTGCGAGATCAGGTTTGTGGCTCCTGTGGTTCCATCGGCAAGACCCAGTTCCGTCAAAAGAGATGCCGTAGATCCGGAGTCGATAACAATATCCGTATCCGCATCAACGGATTCCAGTATCAATTCGTTGGAAGTGCCCAGGCTGGCGCTTATACCTGTCGTACCGGTTTGCAGATTGATAGCGGCAAGAGTTGCAGTCGCATCATCCGCCGCATTGATGGTTATGCTGGTTCCGTTCAGTATCAACGTGCCACCAGCGGAAGACAGTGCAGAGATATCTGTCGTTCCTGAATCGGTGGCAATTGCATCCACAGCCAGCGTTGCGCCGTTGCCCGTAATCGTTGCCGAAGCTGTTGATGAGGCAATGGGATTTGCAGAAAAATTGATCGGGTTCAGCAATTCGCTGTTTGCTTCATCCGAATCAGCATTGGCTGTCAGAGGAAAGCTTGCAAGATTGGCCCGATAGTCAATTTCCTGGGTTGCCTGCGCTGGCAGGAAATCATTCGACAGCTGAATGAGGTCGGGCACACTGCCAACCGGGTTGCC
>CAZOCA010000001.1:0-20640 GCA_964578105.1 uncultured Pararhizobium sp. | reverse complement strand
GAATTGGGCCGCGACTTCGCCTTGAATGAGCACGCAGAACCTGTCGCCCACGGCCATGGCGTGGCGGGCATTGTGGGTGATGAAGACGATGCCTGCGCCATTCTCACGGGCAATACGCATCATCTTCAGAACGAAGGCGGCTTCCTTGACGCCAAGGGCTGATGTGGGCTCATCGAGGATCAGCATTTTTGCGCCGAAATACATGGCCCGGCCAATGGCCAGAACCTGCCGCTCACCGCCGGACATGGTGCCGACCAACTGGTTGCCGTCCTTACGCGCGTGATGCCAAAACGTTCCATTTGCTCTACCGCAATCTCGTTCGCCTTAGAGGTGTCGATGCGCTTGAACGGCCAATTGCCTGTGGTCGGCTCTGCACCAAGAAAGAAGTTTCTGCCAACGCTCATCAAGGGGATGGAGCCGACATCCTGGTGCACGGTGGCCACACCTTTCTGACGCGCTTCGCGTGGGCCGGAGAAGCTTGTGTCAGCGCCTTCAAACCGCAACGTGCCACTGGAAGGGCCGTGATAGCCGGACAGGATTTTGATAAGGGTTGATTTACCCGCGCCATTGTCGCCCAGCAAACACAGGATTTTACCCGGCTGAACCTCCATGGAAACGTTTTTCAGGGCGTGGGTGCTGCCAAAGGATTTGGAGACGTTGATGAGTTCCATAAGGGGGTTTGTCATGATTTTCCCTCCTATCGCGATGTGAGCGCGAGGCGGCGCACATAATTGTTGGCAAGAACAGCTGCACCCAGCAGGGCGCCCAGGAATAATTGTATCCAGTCCGTGTTCCAGCCGGTGTAGAAAATTCCGGTGGAAATGACGCCGAACAAGGCTGTTCCGATGACAACACCCAACACGCTGCCATAACCGCCGGTCAGCAGAATTCCGCCAATCACCACCACGATGGGGGCCTGAAATACATAGCCCATGCCATAGGTGGAATTACCTGAGTTCCATTGAATGCCTTGCAAAATACCAACAAAGGCTGCGGCAAAACCCGTGGCAATGAAGAGGATAATCTTGACCCGCTCAACCGGAACACCTGCCCCGCGTGCAGCCTGCAAATTGCCCCCTGTAGCGTAAATCCAATTGCCAAAGACCGTGCGCGACAGGACCCAGAAGCCAAGCAAGGCGGCCAGAATCCACCAGGCGATTGAAATGTTTGCCTGCCCCCAGCGCGCTGCAAATACGAATTTTGAACTGTCAGACACAATAATGGAACTTGAGGTGACATTTGCAATGAGGCGCGAGAAGCCCATGGTTGCGCCGATCACGATGAAGTTTGTTGCCAGCGTCACAATGAAAGACGGCAGATTGGTTTTGACGACGGCCAACCCATTGCAAAGACCAATGATCATGCCAGCGGTGAGCGCCATGAAAATCATGGGCCAGATCGGCATGCCAAACTGGTTTGTACCAATGGCAACAATCATGGAGGCTGCCCCCACGGTTGAACCGATTGAGAGATCAAACTCTCCAGAGATCATCAGCAGCCCGATCGGAATGGCAATGATGCCCAGCTCCGATGCCAGATTGAGCCAGCCTGCCGTTCCGTTTACCGACACAAAGCCTGCATCTGCCGTAAAGATGGCAAAGAACACATAGGTCAGAAGGAACGCTGCGGCGGCGCCTGTTTCGGGTCTGTGTAGGAATGACCTCATGAGGGATGTACTCCATGCTGTATTGAGGCAAATAGCCCTGCCACGAAGGCAGGGCTATGATGATGACGAAACGATTTCAGTTCAATTGGGAGATTCAGGAAGCGCCGCGCACACCGGCATGTTCCTTGTTCACCTCAAGCGTTTTGTCGACATTGGATTGATCAATGACCAGCGGGCCAGTTTTCACATGGCCGATCGGGTGGAGGCCGAAATTGAGATACTGATAAGCAATCTGGATTGACATGAAGCCCTGCAGATAGGGTTGCTGATCCATGGCAAATGCCAGATCACCGGATTTGATTGCCAGCAATACCTCGTTGGACAAATCCGCTGTGCCGATCATCACCTCGCCCTTGCGTCCAATTTCGTCCACAGCGCGCAAGGCGCTCATGGCAGGAACAGCATTCAGCGTGTAGATGCCATCAATATCTGCATTGACCTGCAAAGTACCCTTGATGGCTTGGGTCATGGCCTGGGGGTTGGTTGCATCCCCCGTGCCGATGGTCTGATAGATTGTTTCAGCGCCCGCTTCTTTCATGGCGGCGACATAACCATTGCAGCGCTCTTCGACAGTCGGGTTGCCCGGCACCTGGTTAAAGCAAAGGCCTTTTTTTACGCCTGCATCGGCCTGAATTTCACCGGCCTTGTAGCCCATCTGATACGGATCTTCACCAACGAAGCCCAGAGAGCCATTCTGCTCCCAAAGGGTTTGACCTGAATTGTGAATCAGCACCGGAATGTCAGCCGCTGTCGCTTCCTTGATCAACGGGTCCATGCCATCGGGAAAAAACTCCCCCACAAGCAGCATGCGCGGATTGCGGCTGATGGCCTGCTGCAACAGGCGCGGATAATCGCTGGTCATATTGGCGGTATCGGTGACGGCAATGTATTGATAATCGACGCCATACAATTCTGCCGCATCATCAAAGCCTTGTTTCACGGCTGCGAAGAACGGCCATGACAGCGGGCCGCTGACGACAATAATTGGCCCTTCATCCTGCGCGGCGAGCGGTGTTACGACAGCGCTGCACGCAATTGCTGCAGCTGCAATCAGCTTACCAGTGGCGGCCTTCCTGCTGGAAAGGGCGCGTGTGGCATTTTTGAAAAAACTTGGTTTCATCCTGTGATCCTCCCGGGATTTTGAGCGCACAATCCGTCCCTGCTATGTGCGCTGATGTTGCTATTTCCAACACACAATTTTGCGCTCGTCAATACTTATTCATTTTGAATTACTATTGACCTTGCTCCGGTTTGGACGCTAAGTCTGTGGAAATTCCGCGCCTTTGGGCGTGTATCAAATGCCACTATCTGCGGAGATCGCGTCGCTATGAGATCTGTATTATGTTACGGAGATTCAAACACTTACGGGCAAACCACGGCCAATCGCCCGGATGATCGCTACCCCCATGACATCAGATGGCCGGGGATTGTTCGCGCTGCGCTTGCTAGCCATTGGCTGGTGATTGAAGAAGGCCTTAGCGGGCGCACCACTGTCAGCGATGATCCGATTGAGGGCAGTGAAAAAAACGGACGGACCTATCTGCGTCCCTGCATTATGAGCCACAAGCCACTTGACCTTGTTATCATCATGTTGGGCACAAATGATCTGAAAATTCGCTTCAACAAAACCACTGGTGAAATTGCCATGGGAGTCGGGGCTTTGGTCTCGGACATCAAATCCATGCCCGCCGGTGTTGATGGACGGACGCCTGAAATTCTCGTCGTCGCGCCGCCGCCTGTTGCCCAGGAATTGAACGAATGGGCCGGGGTGTTCCAGGGCGCCTTGGAAAAGTCCCGGGCTCTTGCTCAGGAACTGGAAAACATTGCCGAAGCACATGAAGCACACTTTTTCGATGCCGGCCTTGTTGTGCAATCGAGCGATGCCGACGGGTTTCATCTGGATATTGATGCCCATCACGCCCTTGGCACGGCCATTGTCGAAGAAATTCAGTCCATTGGCTGGAGCGAAGACCCTGTTTAGGGTACCTCACTTCAGTTCAACCCCGCCACAATACAGCATCACGGGAATTGCTTAATGCCTGACATGAGATTTGCTCCGCCGCCGAGCCTACGTGATGCAGATCGAAGTGCGGGTATGAACCAGGTGATCGCCCGGAGCCTCAATGAGCGATTGATCATGTCGATGCTGTTCCAGCATGACGGTCTGACACGTATGCAGATGGGCCAGCGCAGCGGATTGTCTGCTCAAACCATTTCTGTGCTGGTGCGCGCATTAGAGCGCGACGGGCTGGTTTTGCGTGGAGAAGCGGTCAAGGGGCGTATCGGCCCGCCAACCATTCCGGTCTCGCTTAATCCCGATGGCGCGTTTTCTGTTGGTGTCAATCTTGGTGCGCGCAATATGGACATTGTCCTGATCAATTTCGTCGGTGACATCCTTCATAAATCTTCGCGCCGCTACGACAGTCCTCAGCTTCAAGACATCACAGAAAGTGTTCGTGATGGGGTGGCTGAGGCGATTGCTGCGATTGTGCCGGAACGGTCAAACCGTCTTGCCGGGATTGGTGTTTCCCTGCCTGCCGATATCGACCACTTCGCAGGCGCGGGCGATCAGATTTCCAACTTTGATTTTGAGGCTCTGCTTCAGGATGCCTTCAATGTGAATGTGTTTATCCAAAATGACATTACGGCTGCTGCAAGTGCGGAAAGCATGTTTGGCGTTGCGCGTAACCAGCACAGTTACCTCTTCTGCCATCTTGGTCCAAGGCTGACGACACGGCTGATTCTGGATGACCGGATTTACTCCGGCGAAACCCTGAACCAACAGCTGGAAGATGCCACCAATCTGCTTGATGATTTGCTGAACCAAAGAGACGGGCCAGACGGCACGCGCCCAAGCGACCTTACCAGCTGGATTGACCAGAGCGCAGAGGAGCTGCAAATGAGCTTTGCGGCGGTCAGGCGTTTTGTGGATGTCGATACGCTGATCATCACGGGGCTCTGTTCGGCTGGGACCACACAGGATATCGCGACAAAGTTGCAGTCCAATCTGGACCAGTTCAACGCAATGGATACATCAGCCCATGTGCTTTACAGCACTCTGGGCCCATGGATTCTTGCCAAGGGCGCGGCGTCCCTTTCCTTTCACAATCGCTTCATGGCAGACAGCGAAAGCTAGAACTCCCAAAGACAAAGGGCGGTTTATGCTTGCGCGAAACCGCCCCTTTTCATCTGTCATTGTCAGGCTGCGTGCCGTTTAACGGCCGATCAGCGCGTCCATTTCCCTGGCAACACGGCCCTGATCGTTGAGCTGCCATTCAGGCGTTGGTACTTGACCTCGGTCGCCTCCGCCAACGGCGTTATGCTCAGAACCAGCAACATCAAACATGGCGGCGCCCATATGCTTTAGCTGGGCTTGCCGTCCCTCTTCCGTGCAGCAGAAGAAATAGGCCAGAAGCGCACCGGCATTGGGATGGTTCGCGTTTTCCAAAACGAACATGTAGTAAGGCTGTCCGCCCACTTTCTCTAAAGGCGCATTTGCAATGGGAGCGCCCTTGGTTACCAGTCCGGAGTAGTTGGCCGGAACGCCCATACCGATGGCAAATTCGCCATTGGCCACGCGGTTTGGCACATCTGTCATGGAGCGAATGACGGCCAGATCCTGATCTTCATACAGGGCCTTGACCCACTCCTTGCCTTTTTCCTCGCCAAGAACCGGGACACTGATCATGCCATAGGCGTCGCCAAATCCGGGTCCGGCAATTTTGCCTTTCCACTTTGGATCCAGCAGATCATCCAGCTTGGTCGGGATGTCATCGCCGGTCACGATATTCGAATTGTAAACAACCGCACGCGCAATGGTGTGAATCCAGACGGCATTGCCATTTGGGTCTATCAAATCAGGCGCGACGCCAATACCGGCCCAGTCAATTTTCTGAATGGCACCGGCCTCGCCAATGCGTTTGGTAAAGGACAATGGCAGCGGGAACACGTCAAAGCTTGGCTTGACGCCCGCCTTGTGCTCTTCAATTACCTGACCTGCGATAACGGGCACAGGGGAGCTGTTGACGAATTCAATTTCCAGATCGATGCCGAATTTTTCGGAGATCGCCTTGGACAGACCGGGTGCAGCAGTTGCTGCATAGCGTGTCGTCGATGTGTTCATATCGACTTTGCCTTCCTCACCGGCCTTCTTGACCAATTCGTCCAGCGTCATTTGTGCGTTTGCAGGCAGCGCAGCAGCGAACACCACCGCAGCAATTGCCGCCACCGAATTGATTAGTTTTCCCGAAATATGCATTTATGTCCTCCTTTGGTTTTTGAATTCTTGCCTTTAGCGTCCGATTAATTTGTCCAATGCCTCTGCGACACGCCTCTGCTCGGTCAACTGCCATTCAGTCGTCGGGGCAACGCCGCGGCCATCACCGCCAACTTCGTTCTGCTCCGAGCCGGGCGTGTCAAACATGGCTGTGTTCATATGCTCAAGCTGTGCCTTTTTGCCTTCCGGCGTGCAGCAGAAGAAATAGGTCAGCAGCGCGCCCGCATGCGGGCTCTCCGCGTTTTTGAGAACAAACATGTAGTAGGGCTGGCTGCCCACTTTCTCCAGCGGAGCGTTTGCAATTGGCGCACCCTTTGTGACCAGGCCGGAATAATTGGCCGGGACGCCCATACCAATGGAAAACTCTCCATTTGCGACGCGGGTGGGCACATCCGTCATAGATCGGATGACCGCCAGATCCTGATCTTCATATAATGTTTTGAGCCAATCAGAGGCTTTTTCCTCGCCCAGAACAGGAACGCTGATCATGCCGTAGGCACCGCCGAATCCAGGACCGGCAATTTTACCTTTCCACTTGGGATCAAGCAGATCTTCCAGTTTGGTGGGAATATCATCGCCTTCAACAAGATCCGTGTTGTAGGTCACTGCGCGCGGTATGGTGTGGATCCAGACCGCGTTGCCATTGGGGTCGATCAGTTCCGGATCAACACCTATGCCGGCCCAATCGATTGTCTCAACTGCGCCCGCTTCGCTGAGAGGCACCGTCAGAAATAATGGCAGCGGAAACACATCGAAGCTTGGCCTTACGCCGGCAAGCGTTTCCTTGATCACCTGCCCGGTGATAACGGGCACGGGTGAGCTGTTGACGAATTCAACTTCAAGATCGATGCCGAATTTTTCGGAGATCGCTTTTGACAGGCCCGGCGCGGCGCTGGTCGGGTAGCGCGTCGTCGACGTATTCATCGCGACGATGCCTTCTTCCCCTGCCTTCTTGACCAGTTCATCCAGCGTCATCTGCGCGTTTGCAGGCAGTGCGGCCATAACGGCCATTGCAGCCATTGCAGCCATGGCCGTGACAGATGAGATCAGCTTTCTTGACATATGCATCACTATTCCTCTGTTGAATTTTATGCGTCTCAGACCTTAAATCCCGGCACTTCCTCCAGGAAAAATGGAGAAGTCGGTCAGTTTTGCACTTACAATTGCTTCATCACCCGGATTGAAATCCGTGGTGTTTGGCAGCCGTGCACTGAAGGCGTGTTCGCCGATTTTCATGTCGCAAAGCACCGCGTCGCCAATGTAATATTTGTTGGCAATTTGCGCGGTGAATATGGCGGAATCCGGCTGTTCGCCAATGTGGATATCCTCAGGCCGGAAGCCAAGTTTTACCCTGTCATTGACGATGCGATCGGGAACATTTGCAAACGGCACATTGCCCAGCGGCGTGGACACAACATTTGTGCCATTGCCATTTCTGGACAAAGCGCCCGGAATGAAATTCATTTCGCCCAAAAACCTGGCAACAAATTCATTGACCGGATGTTTGTAGAGATCAGCAGGCGATCCCTCCTCTGCAATCTCGCCATTTTGCATGACAGCAATCCGGTCACCCATGACCATGGCCTCGACCTGATCGTGAGTCACATAGAGCGTTGTGATGCCAAGTTTCCGTGTCAGGTTTTTAATCTCGACCCGCAATTGGGTCCGCAATTTTGCATCCAGATTGGACAGGGGCTCATCCATCAACAGCACAGCTGGTTCCAGCGCCAAAGCACGCGCCAGCGCGACACGCTGTTGCTGCCCGCCTGATAATTGGCTGATCGGACGGTTTATGTAAGGTGTCAGTTCTAGCGTCTCGACCACAGCGTCGACGCGGCGCTTGATTTCATCCGGCGCAACGCGGCGCACGCCCTTGCGCAGGGGAAACACAATATTGTTGTAAACATCCATATGCGGCCACAGAGCATAGGATTGAAACACCATGGCAACCGGGCGTTCCTCAGGTGGAATATTCAGATCTTCATCGGAGGAAAACACCGTTTGTCCGGCAATGCTGAAATAGCCCGTGTCAGCCGTTTCAATACCAGCCACGGCGCGCAGGGTTGTTGTCTTGCCCGAACCGGAGGGGCCGAGGAGAACATAGAATTCACCGGCATCGACATTGAAAGATACATCGCGCAACGCGTCGACGACCTGTCCTTTATCCGTAATGAAACGCTTGTTAAGTGACTTTGCGACGATCATTTTTGCACGACCCATTTGGTGGAAATTAAGTGGAAAACAACGACCAGCAGAAGGATCAGACAAGCCAGAATGACACTTAGCGCGGCGGCTTCATCGGTAATGCCTGATGTATTCAAACCCCAGATTGCGGTGGCGAAAACGTCGGTGCCACGGCGTGACAACATGATTGGAATGGTCAATTCACGCAGCGACAGCAGCGCCAGCCAAAACCACGATATCAACAATGACCGGGCCACATTGGGCAGCACTATGGAGACAAAGGAACGCCCTTTGCGCACACCTGATACAAGGCCTGCTTCTTCAATTTCGGGATGAAGCTGCATCATCGCGCCTGTCACCGTGCGGTTAGCCCAGGTCAGATAACGCGCCGCCATGGCGATTGCGATCAACCAGATGGTGCCATAGATCGCGACGTGGCTGTTTACGCTGAGACCGAAAAACAGAAAACCCAGCGCGCCCACAATGGAGGGGACCGCAACCGCAACCATGACGGTGATATCGATGCCTTTGCGCAGGCGTGTCTTAAAGCGTGTGCCGACCCAGGCCATGCAAGCGGCCAGTGTGACGCCGATGGTGGGAACAACCAGCATCAGGATAAAATTGTTTTTGAGCAGTTCGGGAACCATGGGCAGCACATTGATGTAAGCCTGAAAATTCCAGTTCTGCAGTGCACGCCATGATGGGACTTGCAGAAAAGGAAGACCGGATGCCCAGATCAACATAAGCAGCGGCACGCCCGTGCCAATGAGAAAATAAGTCCCGATAAATCCCCAGGCTAACCGACGACCAGACCTGGTCAGCTTGATGGGCGTTTGTTCCCTGCGCTTGCCGGTCAACACCACAAAACGATCGGCTTTGCGAACGGACCAAAGATAGGCAAGCGCCAGCAGAAAGGCTGCAACCGCCATCATCAGCCCCAGCGATGCGCCCTCTGCGTAACGCGGCAGACCGCTGCCATCGTGAATAAAGGCGTAGAGCAATGTTGCCGCCACATAGGTGCGTACGGGCGTGCCCAACATGCCGGCATAGTCAAATATCTCAATGGCAATGATGAAGTAGTAGCAAGCGACCGCGAGAATGGCCGGAGATGCCAATGGCAGCACAATGTAAAGCGCGGCCTTCCAGCGGTTCACGCCATTGGCGGCGGCGGCTTCTTCCAGTGACGTGTCAATGCCCTGGAATGTTGGCACCATCATGAAAAAAGCGGGAGAGCTGAGCGCGACACCCTGCAGAAAGAAAATCCAACCAATGCTGTACACATTGAAGGGGGTCTGACGCTCCCCGACCACCAGGCGCCACAACTCGTTGAAGACGCCATTGGTGGGATTGAATATGAAGATATATCCCATCGCGACCAGGAAACTGGGGATGGCCACATTGATTGTAATGAACGCCAGCATCAGGTTTTTGACCGGCAGATCTGTCCGTGAATAAATCCAGGCAAGCGGTACTGTGAAGAAAATCATCACGATGACCGTGCCAAACCCGACAATGGCGGTGTTTCCCATCGCAGGCCAGAATTGTGGATGCTCGGTGACCAGTGCAAAGTTGGATAAGGTATATCCGTCTTCACCAGAAAGGCTGGTATAGACCAATGATAGAATGGGAACTGCGAGCATAAGCATCGCCAAAAGGACGATGATTTTGACCACAGCCAAAATTGGGTCGCGGGGCAAGAATGATTGCCCGGATGCCACTCGTGACACTTTCCATCTCCTCCTGCTGCCTGCAGCAATTTGATACCTGCAGCAACTTGATGCCTCCCGGCACCGGTCGATTGATCAGCCGTTCAGATCCGCTCTCCGGCGGGTTTACTCAAAAAGGCCTGTGCTTTTGTTGCGCTAAACTACGCTGTCTCCCCATGCGTGGTGCCTGATGTCGGCACATCATTCCTGCAACGCAGCGCACAACTCGGCGGCCGCAATTGTAAAAACCAATCCTTCAACCCATACCGGACCAAAACGAGCACCGACAACCAACAGCATTCCACATCGTGGAATTTACCCAATTCGATCACAGGTAGAAACAGTTTCAAACCCGCTGTAACCAACTGTTTAAAATACGATTTTTCTTGGCCGCTTCGTTGGACGGTCTCCGGGGAAAGCAAGCCCACTTGCCGTTACGCCGTAATCGACTTGGATCTTGGCCAGCTCAATGGCAGCGCCATAGCCTTCGATAACAGGCACTTCCCAGCCCTCATCATGCAAACGCTTTTCGACAAAGGGCTTGAGCCAGAAGGAGCCTGAACAACCAAACATGATGACGTCAGCGCCATCCTCTTCAATGGCATTAATCGCCTCGCTCACAGCGCGCTCCACAGCTTCTGAGCGCTCGCCTGCCATAGCCTTGCGGCGCTCGGCACTGAAGGATTCAGCATCCTTATAGTGAGGCTTGGAGTGATAATAACCAATATTGCGAATGGAAGCGCACCGGTCTGTCATGCGATGCTGAACCACCAGATTGTGGAAGAACATCGTATGCACGTCGGAGAAATCGATGATTGCGAATTTGTTGCCGAGCATGGAGGCAAAATGCATCTGCGAATGCCCGCATGATGTAACCGGAATACCATAGCGCCGCGTCAACTCGCGCGCTTCCATGAAGCCGGGTTCCCCGCCACCTTCCAGGATGATCGCATTGTATTTTCCGCTTTCACAGGCTTCCTGCACAATCGGAATACGGCCTGCCGCTGCGTAAAGAAATTCCTGTCGGTTTTCCACCGTCCAATTGCCATAAGTCGTCATGGCACCGGGATGCATATCCCAATCAACATCTGCCAGAAGATGTTTCACATTCTGGTAGTTTTGAAGACGCTCTTCCTTGGGAATACCTTCGCCGCGCTTCGGCCCGGAAAACGGACTGTCATCGGGCAGGCAAAACGCTGAAATAAACAAGAATTTGTACTTACTTTCGGACATTGCCGATCTCCCAAACCAATCTCAGTTCCCCTGTAAACCTTCGTTCAGATTGCCTCTGATCCGGGTTTACTCCCTGAGATATTGCTACCAGTCGACCAGGACTCGAACAATGTTTCCTGGCATGTTTAAGTATGCTGTTTCTGGTATGGTTTACGGCGTGGAGTTTGTCGTGTCAGCGCTTCCTAACGCTCCACTTTTACAATGGCTGAAGACTGCGAAGATTTGACAATGGCCTCCAGCGCGGCCGCGTTGTGCAGCATGTCAGCGGCAGCAATCGGATAGGGCGCGACGCCCTCAATAGCATCAGCAAAGGCTGCGAAATTTGCCGCCACTGAATCAATGAGCGCAAACTCCGTCAGCTCGGGCTGGGCGCGGCCAATCCGGCTTTTGATGCTGTTCAGGCTGGAGAGCGTGTAGGATTCTATATCGTCAGGGCCAATTGCTTCCGCCCAGCCTTCTGAACCGGATATGAGCAATCTTGAGTTAAGGGGTGATGCGAGCGAGCTGTTTATGGTGCCGATTTTTCCGCTGACAAAACCAAGCGTCACCAGCATGGTATCGGGAAACGGCGTGTCGATTGTCCGCGCCGGAGCGCTGGCCAGCACCCAGTCAATCTCACCAAACAGATGAATGAAAAGATCAAGATGATGAATGCCCAAATGGACCATCGGACCAACAGGTGCTTCCGCCAGATTCAAACGCCACCAGGTGCCGTCATCCCTGGACCCTTTGTCACCGGCCGCAGCCTTGTTGAGCTTTTCAATCGCTGCCTTTGTGAAATCATGTGACAGCACCGACTGGACGGTTGTGATCTGGCCCAAAGATTCGTCGGCGATGAGCTTTTTCATGGCAGCAATTGAGGGATAAAAGCGGTGGTCATGGCCAAGCGCCAGAACAACATTATTGTCGCCTGTCACTTGCACATTCTGCAGCGCATTGGCGTAAGACAGAGCAAATGGTTTCTCCGTCAAAATGTGTTTTCCGGCCTCTGCCGCAAGGCGGATCTGCTCTGCGTGAAGCGTGTGTGGTGTTGCAATGGAAACCGCGTCAATGTCCGGATCATCCAGCACCTCATCAAGGGATGGTACAACTGGAAAATCCATCGGCACAGAAGCAGTGTCCACACCCTTCACCACTTTGAAACGTCCGCTGGCAGAAGCAGATCGGGCATGCCTCTGCCCCCATTTTCCAAGACCTATGACCGCGAGATTTAGCATTGGCTGATTCCATTTTTTGCGTTTGAGTTGGCGTTATGCGGGCAAGCGAAATTCCGCAATTTTCTGGCCGTATTGATAAAGGCTTGCATGGGACTCGCTCCAATATCCAACCCATTTCTTGCGCAATTACATGCGGGTTTCTGCATGGATCATTTGTCTGCGAGTACCGATCGGCTCCCTATGGCTGGTCTTTGAACATGGTTTTGATCAGACTAATTGTTTCATCTACGGCCGGCGAAGGATGCCGTCGGTCAACGGTCGTCAACTGAACCGGCCAACTGAACGGATTTGTGGTCATCTTCAGCTCTGCCAATTCGCCGGAGTCGGTAGCCAGTGACAATAATTGAGGATGAACAAGACCAATGAGATTTCTCTGGCGCAGGATCGCAATCATCAAAACGGACGGCGAAATTTCTACCGGACCGGTGGGCGGCTGCAGCTTCTCTTTCAAAAAAACCTGATCAAACTTTCTGCGCGGCAAGGTATCAGCAACTGGAACCAGCCATTCCTGACTGGCCAGCGTCTTCAGCGTGACCTTTTTCTCACGGGCAAGGGGATGTTCCGATCGCACCAGAATTGATGGCTTGGACTGTGCAACGATGTGCGAACGCACACCTTTGGGCAATGCGCCGGAATTGACCGGCCCAAAAATGATATCCAGTTTGCCGTGCAACAAGGGACCGATCAGATCATTGAAGCGACCGCTCATGAAATTGAACTGGGCGTTGGGTCGGCGATTGAGGATGCGGCCAATGATTTCCGGCAGGAAAGTGTAGCCTTCATAGGCGCCCATGCCGATCCGTACCAGCCCACCTGTATGGCCCTCATCTCTCACAAATCCGCTGCTCAGCGTTTCAAAATTCGACTGAACAAGAGTGGCATATGCGAGAAATTTTTTGCCATTGCTGGTGAGCGTAACACCCTTGCGGGCGCGCTCAAACAGGCGCACGCCACCGAGAATTTCTTCCAGGTCCCGGATGCTGCGGCTCAGTGCGGGTTGCGGCATGAACAGATTGTCCGCAGCCTCGCTGATACTGCCCGCTTCCGTCACTGCTATAAAGTGGCTGAGCTGTTTGAATTTGAGCCGATCAAATCGATTGAGCATGTCCTGCCTCCGCGCGCGTCCCGGCCAGTTTGCAACAGGCCCTTCCATGTGCCGACAGATTTTCACACAATGAGAAAGCGATCCATATCAAAGACAGCATGGAATTCAGCAAGGTAGCCATAAGCGGAACTGGTTGGATCAATGGTGCAGAACCTAACCCAACCCAAGACCCAGTATTTCGCGTGCTTCATCTGGTGTGGCCGGTCTCTCGCCAACGCTTTCGATGATGTCCACGGCACGAGACACAAGCGGCGTATTTCCTTCGGCCAGCACACCGCGCTCGATGAAGATATTGTCTTCCAGACCGACACGGACATGCCCACCCAGCAACACGGCAGCGGCGGCCATCGGGAATTCGGTTTTTGCAACACCAAACCCTGCCCAAACAGCATCGGGTGGCAGATGCGAGCGCATGAAGGTCATGGCTTCCACAGTTGCGGGCGCGCCCCAGGGTATTCCAAGACAGAACTGAAACAGGCCCGGCGCTTTGGCAAAATTGCGCTTCACCAGATCGGCGCCATGCAGAACATTGCCAACATCGAAGGCTTCAAGCTCTGGCTTTGTACCAACGGATTTGATGACTTCCAGCATGGCCTCCACATGGGCTGGGGTGTTCATGAAAACGCGCCCGCCATGATTGAATGTCACCACATCAACGCTGCAGATTTCCGGTTTCAACTCCTTGATATGGGCCACGCGCTCCTCAGGAGATGCCAGATCGCTGCCTTCTGCAGCTATTTGGGGATTGTCCTCAGATGGCGTGAAGAAAGCGCCCGGACCGGTGGTCAGATTGATCACAATATCTGTATCGCTTGCGCGTATGCGTTCGACCACTTCGCGGTACTGCGCAAGATCCATCGATGCGGCTTTGGTCACCACATCCCGAACATGAATATGCGCGATAGCTGCACCTGCTTTCGCTGCAGCGATGCATTCATTGGCGATTTCTTCCGGTGTCACCGGCACATGCGGATTGCGCAAGGCTATGCCGTGATCACCGCCAGTAACGGCACATGTTATAATAACCGGTCTCGACATTCTGATCCCTCCCCTGATTGTGTTTTACGAAATTTTATCTCAGGAAAATCCATCCGGCGTGCCGGTTGCCTTGCGCACACGCGGCATGACTTCCGTTCCCATCAGTTCCAGGGAACGCTTGCCCAGCGCAGGGTCCACCCAGTCCATGCCCGCATAGACCAGCTCGCCGCAGCCGCCGGCCTCTTCGTTGAGCTCCAAAATCTGGTCGACCACCGAATTGACGGTTCCGTACATCACAAGGTTGTCCATGACATAATCCAAGGTGATCTCGTCATCGGGCTGCTCACGGTGCTGCTTGAAGCCGCCATGAATGCCGGCGCGTTTGAACTTGGTCAGAATCTGATTGTAGTAGAAATGATAGGGTCCGTTCGGATCTTCCCTCGCGTAGCGTTTTGCAGTTGCCTCATCATCAGCGACAAAAATGGTGCGCGCGATCCGCCAGTCGGACCGGTCAGCTTTGACTCCCACAGCCTCTTTACCCACGCAGTAATTGTCCCAGTGGCTTTTCAACCATTTGGACAACAGAAAGTTGGCGGACATGGGATGGAAGTCTTTCTTGCCCATCTCAATCACACCCTTTGAAAATGGTGCAACGACGGTGCCAACAATTTCGGGAAGCGGCTGCTGATAGGGCTTTGCCAGATATCCAAGGCCCAGTGACAATTCGCCGGTTCGCATGGTGGAAATCTTGTAGCGGTTGTCCGGCAGATTGATATCGTAAGGCGGCTCGCCCTGCCAAATGGCCAAAATGACATCAATGGCCTCGACAAACATCTTCTGGCGGTCCTGGTCTAATGTTCCAAGTATCTCAGCGTCGGTCGGGAGGGAGCCGGGGCTGATACCGAAAATAAAACGCCCTTTTGCTAGATGGTCGAGCATGGCTGCATGGGATGCAATGAGCGCCGGGTGGCTTTGCGACAAATTGGACGTGCCAGTGGCCAGCTTGATTGTTTTCGTGTCAGAAATCAGAGACGACAGAAACAGCATGCTGTTGGTGATTGTTTCCACCTTGTCGGCCAGATGCTCACCAACAAAACAATCATAAAAGCCAACCTGATCGGCAAGGATAATGCCTTCGCGATCTTCCTGCAGTGTTTCAGTCCAGTTGCGATGCATCGGATGCATCGGCATCGTAAAATATCCAAGTCGCATAGTATGATACCTGTGAATTGATTTGAGAGTGGCGCGCTTATTTCAGGATGCCATCAAGAGCATCAACGAAGGCAGCCGGATCGTCACTCATCGGGAAATGACCGCAGTCTTCCAGCGTGATCGATGGTGCATTTGGCAATAGTTTTTCAAAATGACTGGCCCCTGCAATGGTCGGACCGACGTCGCCATAAATCACCGCAGCATTGCCTTTGATCTTGCCAAGGTTTTCCAGAACGTCGTAGTCGCGCAGCGCCCACATGACGCCCACCATGGTTTTGGCTCCGGCTTTGTTACGGTCGCAATTCCAGCGGGTCAGCTTGGCCGGTGTGAGCTTGCGGAAACGGGGGGCTATCAGTTCAAAACTCTGGGTTGGAATACCGAAATTTATGTCGATGCCGGCCCAGCCATCCAACCAGTCCTGCAGCGATCGAATGGGCGTTTCGACAAGGAACAACCAGTCGAAACGGTCTGCGTAACGCACACCCAGATCGACGCAGATTGTGCCGCCGACCGATGAACCGGCAACGCTGGCACGCCTGATACCAAGCGCATCCAGAAATGCGATGACAGCGTCGGAATAATCCTCAATGCTCAGATGTTTGAGAGAGGGTTCGGAATCCCCATGGCCGGGCATATCCCACGCCAGCACACGCCGGGTTTTGGCCAGTCTGGTGATGACTTCTTCATATTCATGGGCTGAGCAACCATTGCTATGCAACAGGAGCAGCGGTTCGCCCGCACCAGCTTCCAAATAATGAATCCTGCCGGTTTTGGTAGCGACAAAACCGTCCTTGATCAGGGTGTTACTGTCAGTCTCCGACATGTATTCTGTCCTCCCGCGACGGCTGTCTTTCCTTCGGGCGGTCAGATCAGCAGCCCGATGCAGCATTTCGATTTTCAGTACAGGAGGGTTTAAGGGGCCAGCAAGTGGCCGCGTTCCGCATGCCGGAATTCAGACTTTCAACCTATCAAATTCGGGAAACCTGTCATGTGCTATGGCGAAATCTCGCCAGACGCTTGCTTGATATCTTCACGGGGATTTATCGAAGCGAAGTATGGCAATGATGAAGGCCTTGGGTTTCTGGATGGGTTGCGCATGATGATGTCAATCATACGATTGTACCCAAAGCCGAACACGGCTTCGGGTCAGTGCGTTGGGGTCAACGCATTATTTGTTTTGAAACAGGGGGATGGTCGAGATCGACATCTTTGCTGATCCATCCTGTACCTGCCGTGCGTGGGCAATGTAGATCAGAGTCTGGTTCTTTTCGTCAAAAATGCGTTTAACATTCAGTGACTTCCATATAATCGACCGCCGCTCAGAAAAGATGCTTTCCCCCTCGTCAGACAGGTCAATATCCCCAATCTCGATCACACCGGTCTGCCGGCATGAGATTGACGAATTTGACGGGTCTTCGAACCAATTGCCCTTTTGCAGGCGGTCAATGAGGCCGCGGTCGAAATAAGCGACGTGACACGTCACCCCTTCAATCTTTGGGTCAGAAAATGCCTCGATAATTATGTCGTTTCCCAGCCAGTCAACGTCGACATTTCCAACCTGCTCGGCACGGGCTCCTGACACAGTCAGCAATACGGCACTCAAAACAAGAAAAATGAAAGCTAGCTTGATCCTGACCATGCGAATGATCCCGCTCATCGCAATCCAAGGAAACTCAAAACCACCAAAACAACGACGATAAGGCCAATAATATAGATGATGCGGTTCATGATAATTTTCTCCAATTTGTGTGTTTGCGCCAATGCCTGCAGCCGCAGGGTCTGCATACCAGCTTAGAGATTGGGACCGCCGTTCAAAGCGGCCCCAAACCAACTCAGTGGTCGTTCAGGAAGTCGTCGACTTCTTCTTTGGCCTGCTCTTTTGTTTTACCGTATTTGGCTTGAATCTTACCTTCCAGCGCTTCACGGTTTCCATTGATCTCAGCAATCTCGTCATCCGTCAAATCGCCCCATTTGGCTTTGACGTTGCCGGTCAATTCTTTCCATTTTCCTTCGACTTGATCCCAGTTCATTGGTTTTCCCTTCGGGTTAAGACATCGTCAGGCAGATCGCCGACGCAGTCAATTAGTGATTGTTTGATAGACATAAACGATACCTGTGGTTTATTTTTGCCCCAGATCGCCAATGCCACCATGTTGCCCTCAACACTTTGAGTGTTCAGTTCATGCAGGCGCAGCAGATGCGCCTGCAAATATCAGGCTGTATGCCTAGCGGCGGATCATGCGCATTGCAGCTATCAGCAAACAGGCGCCAGCAGCAGCTACGATAAGTTGGCCTATCCAACCACCAAGTGTCGTGCCAAACACTGCAAACAGCAGTGCATTCAGCACCACGGCACCTAAAATGCCGAACACAATATTCATCAACAGGCCCTGCCGTGTTTTCATGATCATTTCAGCAATCAAGCCTGCCAGTGCCCCAATTATGAGTGCACCGATCCAACCTATTCCTGTCATTGTATGGCTCCATTTTGTCCCGCCCAGATGCGGGTATCGTCACAGTCGAAACCAAAGGACCAGACACTCCCATCAAGAATAGTGTGCCAGACCCTCATAGCTTCACATGGGGTTTACGGAGGGCGCCAGCGCCCCCGCATAATTTTTATTTTTCGTAAGTGGGTTGTGCTTCCAGAGCTGTCTGGGTTGCGTCAATGTAAACCTGAACATCATCGCCACCATCCTGACGCAGGATGGTCAATTCATCGAATGTGACCGCAACCTGCTTTTCACCCATGCCGAGAAAACCACCAACGTCGATGATCGCGCGGTCGATGGTGCCATTGTCATCCAACAACAGTGAATGTACTTCGCCAATATCTTCATCATTTACGCTGTAGACACGGGCGCCTGTCAGCATTTCAGCTGTGAGGTCAGTGCGGACCATCATGGCATAGCCATCACGCTCGAGCTTCGGCGCGGTGAACATGTCACGCTCAGTAGAACTGACCATGTCAGCTTTGGCGTTCATAGCCATCCGGCCTTCAAATGTTGGTGCAGCTTCCAAAGCTTCGGAAGATGATTTAACGACCAGGAAGATATCATCTGCATCGTCTGCTTCGCGCATGATGCCGATTTGTGCCATCTCCACAGCAACGTCTTTTTCACCCATACCAAGGAAACCGCCGACACCAATGATCACAGCAACAACTGTGCCGTCGCGGGATATGATGAGTTCGTTGATCTCGCCAATATCGTCCCATTCTGTCTGTGCATCAGCAACCATATTTGCTGACACATCGACATCGGCTTCGGCGCTGTAAACCCGCATACCAAGCAGTTCTGATGCCAGCAAGTCATTGCTGGACACAGTGTAATCCATGAAACTGCTCGAATGGCCGGCAGCAAATGCCGATGTCGCCATTGTGAGACAGAGGGCCGTTGTCATCATGATATTCTTCATGTTTTATTCCTTTCGATTGGTGACGTCACCGCGTGACGCACATCTTGTCATTCTGTGTTGAGCCCTGTGCAATTTGTCCCTTCGCGTGAGAGACCGGGGAGAGTGGCAAATGAGCTAGTGACCAGAGAAAAACTGACTCAGGAGTTGGCTCAGTTGCGGGGCCAAGCGTCCTCTAACGCACAGCAAAAATGGCGGCACCATTTTATGACATAGCAAGGGTCAATTCGTCTGATTGCGCTGTCATAAGTCATTTCAGGTAGGGCAAATGTGTCCGCCCGGTCTAAAGTGTTGGCAACACAGGGCTGACGATATGCTCGCGAACTTCCCATTCATCGAAAGAGCACTGATATGGCTACAAAATGTGAATTCTGCCCGCTGCGCCGTAAATCGCTTTTTGCACCGATGTCGAAGGAAGATGTGGGCAATATGCAGAAGTTCAAGGTGGGGGAACTGGTCGTAGACCCCGGAACGCCAATTCTGCTGGAGGGGTCCAACAGCCCGCAACTCTATACTGTGCTGCATGGCATGGGATTGCGCACTCGGCTGTTGTCAGAAGGTCAACGGCAAGTCGTGAATTTTGTGTTTCCCGGTGATTTTCTTGGCCTTCAGGCCGGTGTCATGGGTGAAATGGGACACTCTGTCGAAGCCACCACCAAACTGACACTTTGTGTGTTCGACCGAAGTGAATTGTGGTCATTCATCAAGGCTGATCCGGAACGCGGGTTCGAGCTGGCATGGCTTGCAGCGGTCGAAGAGCATTTTTTGGGCGAGGCCCTGACGACGGTTGGCCAGCGCACTGCATTGCAGTCCATTGCCTGGGCGTTTGTGCGCATTTATCTGCGCGCTCAAGCCAGTGGCGTTGCCAGTGACGGCAAGATGCGATTTCCGTTTAAACAGCAGGATCTCGCCGACGCGCTGGGATTGTCATTGGTGCACACCAACAAGACAATTCGGACATTGAAGTCACGCCAACTGATCGGGTGGGGCGATGAGAACATTCAGCTCCATGATATGGAAGCCCTCGCCAAGATCGGACTGACGACATTGGAGCCGCCCAAAACACGCCCCATCATGTAATTCGAAAAACAATCGACTTTGCACCAGGAGCTAGGGGGCCTAGTGCTGCAACCGCTTTCCGTTCGCATTGTCGATTGCGCGCTGCCAGCTTTCTTCCTCGCCGCCATCCAGCTGTCGTGTAGCATGTTGATCGGCAATCAATTCTGATTCCCGCTTCAATAGCGCAACACTGCGCTGCAACGCATCGCCGCGCATACGGCGTTCATGGACAATGATACACAGGGACGCAATGGGCCGATGTCGGGTGTCAAAAATGGGCAGCGCAACGCCCGCCTTCGGTTCAGAGCCAGGTAATGCGGGGAAAGTCAGATAGGCGTAACCATCCGTGCGCACCTTGCGCAGAGATTGCGATATCTGATCTGCCGAGAATTGCGATTTGGGGCGCAAGCGCCTTTCATTATAGGCCAGAACTTCGCTGATTTCGTCATCCGGCAAAAAGGCCAGCAGTGCCAGGCTGAACACGCCAACGCCCAACGGCCATCGGTCCATCAGCTGGATCAGCACATCTGGTGGCGTATTAACGCCCTCGCGTCGGTCCAGACACAAGGCATCGTAACCACTGCGGATGC